>SVOU01000073.1 GCA_015066215.1 Oscillospiraceae bacterium
TGGTGAAAACGGCACGGGTAAGTCCACCCTGCTGGAAGCGATTGCCGTCGCCTACGGTTTTAACGCTGAGGGTGGCACGGTCAACTTCAACTTCTCCACCAACGCCACCCACTCCGATCTGCATAAGCGCCTGACTTTGGCGCGGCGCGACTATGCCGAAGACGGCTTTTTTCTGCGTGCCGAGAGCCTTTACAACGTGGCGACCAATATCGAGGAGCTTGACCGTCAGCCGGCGAGCGCGCCGTTTATCACCAACAGCTACGGCGGTGTTTCACTACACCGTCAATCCCACGGCGAGAGCTTTTTGGCTATCGTGCAAAACCGCTTTGGCGGCAACGGACTGTATATTCTCGACGAACCCGAGGCGGCACTCTCGCCGATGAAGCTTTTGACCTTGATGACAGAGATCGGCACGCTGGTGAAAAAGCGGTCGCAGTTCATCATCGCCACCCACTCCCCTATTTTGATGGCGTTTCCCGATGCGGACATTCTCACCTTTTCGCAAGACGGCATCTGTAAAACCGCCTACGTTGACACCGAGCACTTCCAAGTGACCAAGAATTTTTTGGACAACCCAAACCGTATGCTACGGTATTTGCTGGACGACAACTGAAAGGAGCGGCTGCTATGGACTATTTGCAAAAGCTCAAATATCACTTTGCCACCGAAAAGGGCTGGGTGAACGACCCCAACGGTCTGGTCTATTTTCAAGGCTACTATCACGTTTTTTATCAGCACGCACCGCATTTTGAGGTGCCTTGGAAAGAGGCAATGCACTGGGGACACGCCCGCACCAAGGATTTTCTGCATTGGGAGGAGTTGCCCGTTGCCCTTGCACCTGATCAGTTTTATGATACGCAAGGGTGCTGGTCAGGGACAGCCATCGTCAAAGACGGCACGCTGTTTTTGGTCTACGCATCCATCTACACCCCCGATGCCGAAACCGGCACGTTGCAAACGGTGAGCGTGGCCTATTCCACCGACGGCGTGCATTTTGAAAAGTATGCACAAAACCCCGTTATCGGGCATTTTCCGCCCGACGGTTGCCCCGATTTTCGTGACCCCGCCGTCTGCTGCGTTGACGGCACCTACTACTGCGTGATGGCATCGGGCAAGCAGGACAAAACCGCCGCGCGTCTGCTGCTTTACAAAAGTGACGACCTGTTCCATTGGGATTATGCAGGCATTATGTGTGAGTGGGACGGTATGGTCTATGCCGAGTGTCCGTCCTTTATGGCGGCGGGCGACCGCTTTTTGCTCGCCGCTTCGGTGTGCGGACAAAGCGGGCACCGCTTCTCGGTGATGTACGGACAGTTTGAAAACGGCAAGTTCACGATTGAACACAGCGGCGAGGTGGACAAGGGACCCGACCAATATGCGGGGCAGGTCTTTTTGGATCACAAGGGCAGAAACATCCTCATTTCGTGGATACCCGGCTGGAACTATGCGGGCTATGCGCCCAAAGACGTGGGATGTATGTCCTCTCCGCGCGAGTTAAAGCTCATCGACGGCAAGATTTACGGCTATCCCGTCGCGGAGTGGCAACATTTGCTCAAAGACGAGGATCCCTGCGTTTTGCGTACCGACAAAGGCTTTACTATCCCGCGCGAAGGGCGTGAGCCTGTCGTTTACGAGGGCGAGATCACCGATTTGAAGATCTTGCGTGACGGCTATATTTTGGAAGTGTTTGTCAACGGCGGCGAAGAGATCTATTCGGTGCTGTTATAAATTAGGGAAAATGGCATATAGTATGGTCATCAGCCATACAAAAATATAAGGAGGTCTGTAATTATGGAAAACTATTACTACTACATTGGCGGCGGCGTGGTGCTTTTTATCCTGCTTCTGTGCATCCGTGTAGTACCCCAAGCCAACGAATACGTCGTTGAGCGACTGGGCAAGTATCTCAAAACGTGGGGTGCAGGTCTGCACTTTTTGGTGCCGCTGATCGATCGCACCGCCAACAAGGTGACTCTCAAAGAGCAGGTGCTCGACTCTCCCCCGCAGCCCGTGATCACCAAAGATAACGTGACGATGCAGATCGACACGGTGGTCTATTTCAAGGTGTTTGACGCGAAACTGTTCACCTACGGTGCCGTCAACCCCATCAGCGCGCTGTCCAACCTGACCGCCACCACGCTGCGTAACATCGTCGGTGAGTTGGAGTTGGACGACACGCTTACCTCGCGTGACACCATCAACGGCAAAATGACCGAGATTTTGGATTCTGCCACCGACCAATGGGGCATCAAGGTCAACCGCGTGGAGTTGAAAAATATTATCCCCCCTGCCGAAATTCAAAACGCGATGGAAAAACAGATGAAGGCAGAGCGTGACAGACGCGAAACCCTGTTGGAAGCCGAAGGTCACAAAGCCGCCGTTATTACCCGTGCAGAGGGTGACAAACAGGCACTTATCCTCGCCGCCGAAGGTGAGCGTGATGCGCGTATTGCGCGCGCCGAGGGTGAAGCCAAGGCGACTCTGCTTGCCAAAAAGGCTGAAGCCGACGGTTTGGCCGCGCTCAAAGCCGCGGGCGTGGATTCTGCGGTGTTGGAGCTCAAAAAGTACGAGGCGCTGATTGCGATGGCAAACGGTACCGCGTCCAAGATCATCGTGCCCACCGATGCGGTGGATATGACCAAGGCAAACGTGATGTTTTCCGAAACTACGGGACTTGGCGACGTCACTCCCGCCGCCCCCAAAGCAGTAAAGACCAAAAAGGGCGATCCTTGCTGCGATTAAGCCGTTAAAATGATGCGAAAAGCCGCCGAGCAGATTATCTGTTCGGCGGCTTATTTTATACTTGACAGCGTGGATTTTGTGTGATATTATGTGGATATTGTTGGAGGTGTGTGGATTTGCTTGCAACTGAAAGACAACAAAAGATCAACGAGATCTTACAAAAAAACGGCGCCGTGACCACTGCCGACCTGATGGAAACCTTTGGCGTTTCTATTGAAACGGTGCGGCGCGATCTGCTGCTTTTGGAGCAGCAAGGGCGTCTGTCCCGCGTACACGGCGGGGCTGTTGCCAAGAATGACATGAAGCCGTTTAGCGACTTGGAACAGCGCAATCTGGAATTCGTTGAGCAAAAGAGCGCACTTTCCGAGCGTGCTATGGCGTTTATCAACGAGGGCGACGTGATTGCCGTCGACGAGGGCAGCACGGCTATGCTGTTTGCCAAGGCGCTCAAAGCGCACTTCGACACGCTGACGGTGATTACCCATTCGCTGGACGTCTTTCAGGCACTTAATCACCACAAAAACTTCACGCTGATTCTCTGCGGCGGTCACTTTTTGCCACAGGAAAACGCTTTCTACGGCCCCTTGGTACTCGAATCGCTGTGCCATCTACACGCGCAAAAGGTATTCATCTTCCCCAGCGCGGTTTCGCTGGAACACGGCATTGCTGACTACCAATCCGATCTGTTTCCCGTTCAAAAGCAGTTGTTTTCCGTTGCAGACAGCGTTTTTGTGCTGGCTGACAGCAGCAAGTTCGAGAAAACTGCGCTATTGAAAGTATCGGATATGAACAGTGAGTATACTTACATCACCGACGACGCCTTATCCGACGATTTGGCAAAGTTGTATGCCGAAAACGGCAAAGCCGTTTATCGCGCCGATCCTATTGTTTGAACGTAAAATACATAGAAAAGAGCGACTGATATGAAATTGCAAGGCAAAAAACAAGTCAACCAACTGGCATTGCTGTTTGCCCTGACCTATATGGCCAGTTATCTCACGCGTATCAATTACGGCACCATTATCGAGGAAATGGTGACCAGCACCGGTTTCACCGAGGATAAATTGTCAATGGCTGTGACGGGTAGTTTTATCACCTACGGTGTTGGACAAATTATCAGCGGAGCTTTGGGCGACCGTTTCTCCCCCAAAAAGCTCATTTCCCTGGGCTTTATTGTCACCATTTTGATGAACCTTTGCATCCCCTTTTGCCAAAACCCCTACCAAATGCTCGGTTTTTGGTGCGTCAATGGCTTTGCCCAATCCTTTATGTGGCCGCCTTTGGTGCGTCTGATGACAGCGCATTTGACCGATGAGGATTACAAGCAAGTGACCACCAAAGTGTCTTGGGGCAGCTCCGGAGGCACTCTGCTGCTGTATCTCATCTCTCCCGTCATCATCTCTCTGCTCAGTTGGAAGGGCGTGTTTTTCTTCTCCGCCATCTGCGGCGCCGTGATGTTGGTCATTTGGAACATTTTTGCCAAGGACGTTCCCAAAGCTCCGCGAGAAGAACTCGCTTCCACTGCGGTACCCGCCAAAAGCAAGTTCTCGCTCAAAGGCATCTTCCTTCCCGTCACCATCGGTGCTATGGTGTCTATTACGTTGCAAGGTATGCTCCGCGACGGTATCACCACCTGGATGCCCACGTTCATCAACAACACCTACAATTTGGGCCCTGCTATCTCCATCTTAACGGGTGCTATTTTACCTGTTTTCGGTGTTCTTTGTATCAATCTCACCTCGCAGTTATACCGCAGAAAATTCCGTAACCCGCTCATCTGTGCCGGCGTTATCTTCGCGGTAGGCACCGCGGCCGCTTTTCTGCTGTATCTGTTCAACGGTAAAGCTGCTATTCTTTCCGTTCTTTTCTCGGCCTTGCTGACGGGCTGTATGCACGGTGTCAACCTCTTGCTCGTGTGTATGATCCCCGCGTATTTCCAAAAATACAACAACGTGTCCACCGCTTCGGGCATTCTCAACGCGTTCACCTATGTAGGTAGCGCAACCTCCACCTTTGGCATTGCTGTATTGTCCAAGAACATCGGTTGGGATTGGACGGTACTTTTGTGGGCGGGTGTGGCCGTTATCGGCACCTCCTTCTGCTTTATCTGCGCCAAGCCGTGGCAAAAGCAGTTTATGGAAGAAGAAACCGAAAACACCTGATATACTCATAAGTAAAAAAGCCGCCTTTGGGCGGCTTTTTTGCGCGTAAGATTGACATTTTCGCTCTCTTGCTGTAAAATATTACTCGCGAGTAAGCTGGACAGCTGCGTACGCTTGGCGTATGAGGAAAGTCCGAGCATCACAGGGCGGGATAACGGCTAACGGCCGCCGGGGGCGACCCTAGGGAAAGTGCAACAGAGATATACCGCCGCTTTTTGCGGTAAGGGTGGAAAGGCGAGGTAAGAGCTCACCGGCACGCAGGAGACTGCGTGGCCCTGCAAACCCTATCCGATGCAACGCCGACTGAAGCAATACATTGGCCCGATGTGCTTCGACGGGCGGCTTGAGCTGCCTGGCAACAGGCAGTCGAGATAGATGGCTGTCCACGACAGAACTCGGCTTACAGGCTTACTCGTACCACAAAAAAGACGGCAGTTTTCACTGCCGTCTTTTTTGTTTTAGTTGTCACTTAAAATGATGGTGTTAAACAAGCGGTCGGCGAAAAGCGCGTGCATTTCGCGGGTGGGGTGGTTGACGCGGTTGGAAAGCAAAAACGGAATATCCGCACCGAGCGATTCCAAGCGTTTCCAATCCTTGTAGCAGTCACAAAGCGTCACACCCATCTCGGCGCACAGGTCGCGGGCGGCTTGCATAAAGGCGTCCATCAGACCGCTGTTTTGCGCCTCGGTGCAGCGGGGGGCATATTCTTTGAACCACGCGCTGTCGGAATCGCAAACATAATTGCACATCATATTCGGTGTCATAAAGATAATATCGATATGCGCCGCTTGCAGCTGCTCAAAAATCGAGCGCAAACCTGCCACGTAGCCGTCGACACCTGCGGGTTGCAAAACGTCGTTAAGGCCAAAGCATACGACGGTCAGATCGGGATCGACCGCGATCACATCGCGCGCGACGCGTTTCGCGCCGCCCGGTGCAGTATCGCCCGAGATACCCGCATTGATCACCGACACGGGACGATTGGGGAATGCGGTGTCCATTTTCCGTTTGAGCCGTGCATGATATACCGCCGTCTGGTCATACAGGCAGTCTGCGCCGCGCTCGCCGCGGTCCATCACTTCAAAGCAACCGTGGGTGACGCTGTCGCCCAAAAAGGCAATCTTAACAGGTGCCACCAAAGCAGGGACTTGCGTTTTGCAGCACAGTTTATCCAAAATTTTCATTCCACATCCTCCTGACAGTTGTTGTCGCGACGTAGCTCGGCAGTTGACGCCGGCTGCGTGAAAATCGAGGTAAACACAGGCGTATCACGCATAGACACGCAATCGTCGCCGCCAAAGACCAAGTGATCCCACAGCACGATCTCTGCTGCGCGCAGCATACGCGCCAAGCGTTTGGTGGTCATAATATCCGCTTGCGAGGGGATCGCCAGACCGCTGGGATGATTGTGCGCCAGCACCACGATGGTGGCGTTATACCGTAACGCCTGTTGCAGTACCAATCGAAACGGCAGATCTGCCATACGCGCCGTGCCCGTGGAAATGGGGGCACAGTTGAGCAGCATATGCTTGCTGTCCATACTGACGAGATAGGTGGTTTCGTTTTGCACACCCATATAGCGCGGCAAAAGCAGGTGGCACAAGTCCTCTGTGGTTTTGAGAATGGTACCGACGGAATATTTATCCTTGTAATATTCCGCGAGCAGTGCGCTGGAAAGGCGCAGAAGCGAGGCGGCGTTTTCGGTCATACCCTCCACCTGCATCAGCTCGGGTACGGGGGCTTCCAACACCTGATGTAAGCCGCCAAAGGTATCGATCAGGCGGTGCGCAAGCGGGTTGGTGTCGCGGCGCGGGATCGCATAAAACAGCAACATTTCCAGCACCTCGTGAGGTTGAAAACCTGCAAGCCCCGTTTCGGCAAACCGTTGACGCAAACGCGCACGGTGTCCGTCGTGGACACTGTCTCCCATACCGCTCACCTCCTTACTTTTACTGTGAAAAGTGTAGCATATTTTTTCTTTCAAGTCAATGCGCGACAAAAAAATCGCCCCTTAAAAGAGGCGATTTCGTCATCATCTGCGCCGTCCAAACATTCTAGCAAAAACGGGATGCAGACGTTGCCAATATACCGTGACCAAAGCGGTCAGCAAAAAGTCATACATCAAGAAGGCTACGTTGCCGAAAAGCAGCAACAGCGGCGGCAACGATACGCCGAAAAAGTCAAATACCGCGGGATCAAGTGAGAAAAATTGCAGCATCAGCCAATAGGACACGCACACGGCAATATTGAAAAGCGCGAACTTGCAAGTCCAACGCAACCACGGGCGAAAGTGGCCTTCCAGCCACGCTTTGGCGATGGGATAATAACCAAAAAATGCCACGAACAGCACCTTTGCTTCCATGGAGGGGGTAAGCAGCAGTGCCAGCAAAGCCGCCGCCACGTATGAACCCACCGCCCAACGACGACCGCATTCCATTACCACAGGGAGCAGCATCGCCCCCGCGAGGGCAGGCATCATATATTCCGTCATCGGCACCAGCGACAGCAGCAGAGCCACCACCGCCAAGGCGGTCATCACGCCGCCAATCGCCAGCTTGCCGACCGCGTTATTTCTCGGCATTATCAGCACCCCCGACCGCCGCAAAGGCAGTTAAGACACATAAGGCCCGTGCACAGGT
>SVOU01000001.1 GCA_015066215.1 Oscillospiraceae bacterium
TGGCACCGCCCACGCGGCGAGCCTTGACTTCCAGCAGAGGCATGATGTTCTCCATGGACTGCTCGAAGACTTCCAGGGGATCTTTTTCCGTTTTGTCACGGATGATGTCGAAGGCACCGTAGACGATCTTTTGAGCAACGCCTCGTTTGCCGTCGAGCATAATGTTGTTGATGAGTCTGGTCACCAACTTGGAATTGTAAAGCGGATCGGGCAAAACATCGCGCTTTGCGATAGAACCTCTTCTCGGCACTTTACTTCCCTCCTTCATAGATATGATATCATAGGTACTCGAAAGTGACATACTCCCGTTGGCCAGATCAGAGTGCCCGATGATGCGGCGGTTTTACGCCGCGTATATCAAAGGGCCGCTGAGCAGCCGCTGATGAAATGTCTTACTTTTTGGCAGCTCCTGCCTTGGGACGTTTCGCGCCATACTTGGAACGGGCTTGCATTCTCTTGGCAACACCCTGCGTATCCAAAGTACCGCGGATGATGTGGTAACGCACACCGGGAAGGTCCTTAACACGGCCGCCACGGATCAGCACCACGCTGTGCTCCTGCAGGTTGTGACCTTCGCCGGGGATATAGGACGTAACCTCGATCCCGTTGGACAGACGGACACGCGCAACCTTACGCAAAGCAGAGTTCGGCTTTTTCGGGGTGGACGTTTTGACCGCGGTGCAAACACCACGCTTTTGGGGAGAGCTCTGATCGGTGGCGGTCATCTTTTTGGAGTTCCAGCCTTTGAGCAGAGCAGGAGCCTTCGCCTTTTTGGTCAGCTCCTCGCGGCCCTTGCGCACCAATTGGTTAAAAGTCGGCATTTTTTCACCTCCAGCAAAAAATTATGTCACCGCAGGGGCTTTTCGCCCCTGCGGAACACTCCAATTTAGGATTGTACCACGAAAACTCACCGTTTGTCAAGGGAGTTTTTTCAGAAAATCAATCCTCTTCCAGCAATTCGACGGCTTCGTCGTCCTCGATCGCCTCGGCGGGCTCATCATCGTTCAGCATACTGCGCAGGACTTCCATATACGGCTCCTCGGCGGCGGGCGCCTTGGTGCTGACGGGTTTGACCTTGTTGTAGCACTGCATACCGGTGCCGGCGGGCACCAATTTGCCGATGATGACGTTTTCTTTCAGACCAAGCAGCGGGTCGACCTTGCCCTTGATGGCGGCTTCGGTCAGCACGCGGGTGGTTTCCTGGAAGGACGCCGCGGACAGGAAGGAGTCGGTCGCGAGAGCCGCTTTGGTGATACCCAGCAGGGTGGCGGAGCAGGTGGCTTCGGAAAGCCCTTCCTCGCCTGCCGCGATGCGGGCACGCACGGTCTCGTTTTCGGCCTCGAATTCTGCACGGTCGACCATCGCGCCGGACAGCAGGTTGGTGCTGCCGCTCTCTTCGACGCGCACCTTGCGCATCATCTGACGCACGATGACTTCGACGTGCTTATCGTTGATGTCAACGCCCTGCATGCGGTAGGTGCGCTGGACTTCCTGAATGAGGTAATCCTGCACAGCCTGCGGGCCGTTGACAGCCAGAATATCGTGGGGGTTGATGGAGCCTTCGGTGATGCGGTCACCCTTTTCGATGACCTGACCCTCGGTCACACAGATGTGAGAGCCGAAGGGGATCACATAGCCACGCTCGTCGACGCCGTCATCATTCACCGCGGACACGTACACCATACGCTTCTTATCTTCGACGATGCGGACGGTGCCCGCGATCTCGGAGATGATGGCCAGGTGCTTGGGCTTGCGGCTTTCGAACAGCTCTTCAACGCGGGGAAGACCCTGCGTGATATCTTCGGCACTCGCGACACCGCCGGTGTGGAAGGTACGCATCGTCAGCTGCGTACCGGGCTCACCGATGGACTGGGCGGCGATGATACCGACCGCCTCACCGATGGTGACGGGGTCGATGGTGGCGAGGTTGGAGCCGTAGCAGCGGGCGCACACACCCTGACGCGCACGGCAGTTGAGCACCGAGCGGATCTTGATGCGGCAATCTTTGCCGCCGAGCTTTTCGGCGATGAGCTTCGCTTCCTTGTCGCCCATCATCTGATCACGGCTGACCAGCACGTTGCCGTTCTCGTCGCAGAAATCGTCGGCGAGATAGCGGCCGACCAGACGCTCGGTGAACGGCTCGATGATGTTGCTGCCGTCGCCGTAGATGTCATAGACTTCGATACCTTCGTGGGTACCGCAGTCGGTCTCACGGATGATGACGTCTTGGGAAACGTCCACCAGACGGCGGGTCAGATAACCCGAGTCAGCGGTACGCAGAGCGGTATCCGCCAAGCCCTTACGGGCACCGCGGGAGGAGATGAAGTATTCCAAGATGTTCAGACCTTCACGGTAGTTGGCACGGATCGGCACCTCGATGGTACGACCGGAGGTGTTGGCGATCAGACCGCGCATACCGGCGAGCTGACGCAGCTGAGCGATACTACCACGGGCACCGGAGTCGGACATCATATAAATAGGATTATAAGGATCCATACCCGCTTGCAGGGCGGTGGTGACCTTTTCGGTGGTCTCGTTCCAGGTCTTGATGACCTTGCGATAACGCTCGTCATCGCTCATAAGACCCTGATTATAGTATTCGGTGATCTCGTCGACCTTCGCTTCCGCTTCGGCAATATACTGCTTCTTCTCGGGAGGAATGGCGGCGTCGACAACGGCGACGGTGAGCGCGCCCTTGGTGGAATACTTATAGCCCTGAGCCTTGATGGCATCCAGCACCACGGAGGTTTCGGCGGTGCCGTGGACTTTTATACATTTTTCAATGATCTTGGAGAGTTGCTTTTTGCCCACCTTGAAGTTGATCTCATATTGGAACATATCTTCTTCGGTGTTGCGCTCAGCAAAGCCGAGGTCCTGCGGAATGGAGGCGTTGAAGATGATGCGACCGATGGTGGTGTCCACCAGACGGCTCTTCATCTCGCCGCCGATCTCCATCGTGCGGCGCACCTTGATGGGCGCGTGCAGACCGATGACGCCGTTATCGTACGCCATACGGGCTTCGTCCTCATCGCGGAACGCTTTGCCCTCGCCCGGCTCACCCGGCTTCTCGATCGTCAGATAGTAGGAGCCGAGGATCATATCCTGCGTCGGCACCGCGACGGGACGTCCGTCGGAGGGCTTGAGCAGGTTGCCGGCCGCCAACATCAGGAAGCGGGCTTCTGCCTGTGCTTCCGCAGACAGCGGCACGTGCACGGCCATCTGGTCGCCGTCAAAGTCGGCGTTGAAGGCGGTACACACCAGCGGGTGCAGTTTGATCGCGCGACCTTCGACCAACACGGGCTCAAACGCCTGAATACCCAAGCGGTGCAGAGTCGGAGCGCGGTTGAGCATAACGGGGTGGTCTTTGATGGCGACGTCCAGCGCATCCCAGACTTCTTTCTGTTTGGCGCGCTCGATCATCTTGCGGGCGGACTTCACGTTGCCGGCAAGACCGCGTTCTACCAACAGTTTAACCACAAAGGGCTTAAACAATTCCAGAGCCATCTCTTTGGGCAGACCGCACTGATACATCTTCAGTTCAGGACCGACAACGATAACCGAACGACCGGAGTAGTCGACACGCTTACCGAGCAGGTTCTGACGGAAACGGCCCTGTTTACCTTTGAGCATATCCGAGAGGGATTTGAGTGCGCGGTTGTTGGGGCCCGTGACGGGGCGACCGCGGCGACCGTTGTCGATGAGGGCATCGACCGCTTCCTGCAGCATACGCTTTTCGTTGCGGACGATGATGTCGGGGGCGCCCAATTCGAGCAGGCGCGCCAAACGGTTGTTGCGGTTGATGACACGGCGGTACAGGTCGTTTAAGTCAGAGGTGGCAAAGCGACCGCCGTCGAGCTGTACCATCGGGCGGATGTCGGGCGGGATAACCGGCACGACGTTCAAGATCATCCACTCGGGGCGGTTACCGGACAGGCGGAAGGATTCCACCACTTCCAGACGCTTGAGCAGACGGGCACGTTTTTGACCGCTGGCGCCCTCGAGCTCCTCTTTGAGCTCGGCAGACAGCGCCTCAAGATCGATCTCCGCGAGCAGCTTCTGGATATATTCGGCGCCCATACCGGCGTCGAAATCGTCCTCATACTTCTCGCGCAGGTCGCGATAGTCTTTTTCGCTGAGGATCTGTTTCTTCATCAGCGGGGTGTCGCCGGGGTCGGCGACGATATAGGATGCAAAGTACAGCACCTGCTCCAACAGACGGGGAGACAGGTCAAGGAGCAGACCCATACGGGAGGGAATGCCCTTGAAATACCAGATGTGGGACACGGGCGCAGCCAGCTCGATGTGGCCCATACGCTCGCGGCGCACCTTGGCGTTGGTCACTTCCACGCCGCAGCGGTCGCAGACGCGACCCTTGTAACGGATGCGCTTATATTTGCCGCAATGGCACTCCCAGTCCTTGGTCGGCCCGAAGATACGCTCGCAGAACAAGCCGTCGCGTTCGGGTTTGAGGGTGCGATAGTTGATGGTCTCGGGTTTTTTGACCTCGCCGTAAGACCAGCTGCGAATCTGGTCGGGAGACGCCAAGCCGATCTTAATGGAATCAAAAACATTAAATTCTGCCATAATTTACGCCTCCCTTATTATTCGTCGTCCGCGTCCGCGGAATCGTCATAGTCGTCCAAATAGCTGTCGTTGAACTCGCTCTCGTCGACCTCTTCAACGCCGTAGCCTTCCAGCTCGTTCTCGTTGGTGACGGTGGTGAACACTTCGTCGTCAACGGGGTTCAAGGTATCGTTTTCGAAGGTCTGTTTGAGGTCGATCTCTTCCTTGTCGGCGTTGAGCACCTTGATGTCCAAGCCGAGGGACTGCAGCTCCTTGACCAGCACCTTGAAGGACTCGGGCACGCCTGCGGGCGGCACGTTTTGTCCCTTGATGATGGCTTCGTAGGTCTTGACACGACCGACCACGTCGTCGGACTTGACGGTCAGGATCTCCTGCAGGGTGTAGGCGGCGCCATAGGCTTCCAGCGCCCACACTTCCATCTCACCGAAACGCTGACCGCCGAACTGCGCCTTACCGCCCAGAGGTTGCTGGGTGACGAGGGAGTACGGACCGGTGGAGCGGGCGTGGATCTTATCGTCGACCAGATGGTGGAGCTTGAGATAGTACATAATACCGACGGTGACGGGGTTATCAAACGGCTCGCCGGTGCGGCCGTCGTACAACAGCGTTTTACCGTTGGGGTTCTTACCCGCCTGTGCGAGCAGCTCCTGAATATCGCTCTCGTGAGCGCCGTCAAAGACGGGGGTCATAATGTTGATGCCCAGCGCACGGCAAGCGTAGCCCAGATGCACCTCGAGCACCTGACCGATGTTCATACGGGAAGGCACGCCCAAGGGGTTGAGCACGATATCCAGCGGGGTACCGTCGGGCAGGAAGGGCATATCCTCGCTCGGCAGGATGCGGGAGACGACGCCCTTGTTACCGTGGCGACCTGCCATCTTATCGCCGACGCTGATCTTGCGCTTCTGGGCGATATAGACGCGGACGACCATATTGACGCCGGGACCGAGCTCGTCGCAGTTTTCACGGGTGAACACTTTGACGTCGACGACGATGCCGTATTCGCCGTGAGGCACTTTCAGAGAGGTGTCGCGCACCTCGCGCGCTTTTTCGCCGAAGATGGCGCGCAGCAGGCGCTCCTCGGCGGTCAGCTCGGTCTCGCCCTTGGGAGTGACCTTACCGACCAGATAGTCCATCGCGCGCACTTCGGCACCGATGCGGATGATGCCGCGCTCGTCGAGGTCTTTGAGCACGTCCTCACCCACGTTGGGAATATCGCGGGTGATCTCCTCCGGCCCGAGCTTGGTGTCGCGGGACTCGATTTCATATTCTTCGATGTGCACAGAGGTGAAGATATCCTCGCGCACCACTTTTTCGTTGATGAGAACGGCGTCCTCATAGTTATAACCTTCCCAGGTCATAAAGCCGACGAGGGCGTTCTTACCGAGCGCGATCTCACCGTTGCAGGTGGCGGGACCGTCGGCGATGACCTGACCCGCGGTGACCGCTTCGCCGCAATCCACCACGGGACGCTGGTTGACGCAGGTGCCCTGGTTGGAGCGGGAGAATTTCACGATATCATAGGTATCGGTGGTGCCGTCCTCGCAACGCACGACCACGTGGTCAGCATCCACCTTTTCCACCACGCCGTCGCGTTTGGCAAGCACGCAAACGCCCGAGTCGACGCCGGCTTTATATTCCATACCGGTACCGACGATGGGAGATTCGGTTTTGAGCAGCGGCACGGCCTGCTTCTGCATGTTGGAGCCCATCAATGCGCGGTTGGCGTCGTCGTTCTCCAGGAAGGGAATCATCGCGGTGGCGACGGAGACCAGCATCTTGGGCGACACGTCCATATAGTCGATGCGCTCGGGATCGGTCTCGAGGAACTCGCTGCGGAAGCGGGCGTTGACGCGGTTGCGGGCAAAGCGATGCTGCTCGTCGAGCGGCTCGTTGGCCTGTGCGACCACGAAATCGTCTTCCATATCGGCGGACATATACACCACTTCGTCGGTGACGACGCCGGTGGCCTTGTCGACCTTGCGGAAGGGAGCTTCGATAAAGCCGTACTGGTTGATACGGGCATAGGTGGCGAGATAGGAGATCAAGCCGATGTTGGGACCTTCAGGGGTCTCGATGGGGCACATACGACCGTAGTGGCTGTAGTGCACGTCACGCACTTCGAAGCCTGCACGGTCACGGGACAGACCGCCGGGACCCAGCGCAGACAGACGGCGCTTGTGGGTCAGCTCACCCAGGGGGTTGTTCTGATCCATAAACTGGGACAAGGGCGAGGAGCCAAAGAACTCCTTGATCGCCGCCACCACGGGGCGGATGTTGATGAGCGCCTGCGGAGTGATGACGTCCATATCCTGCGCCTGCAGGGTCATACGCTCGCGGATGACGCGCTCCATACGGGAGAAGCCGATGCGGAACTGGTTCTGCAACAGCTCACCCACCGAGCGGATACGGCGGTTGCCCAAGTGGTCGATGTCATCGGTGTTGCCGATGTCATAATCGAGGGTGAACACGTAGTTGATGGACGCGAAAATGTCCTTTTTGGTGATGTGGTTGGGGATGAGGTCGTGTACGTGGGCGCGGATAGCGTCTTTGAGCGCTTCCTCGTCCTCGTTTTCCGCGAGCAGCTGCTGCAGCACTTCGAAATCGACGCGCTCGTTGATGCCCAGCTCCTTCACGTCGAAGGACACGTACTTGGTCATATCGACCATGCCGTTGGTGATGATCTTGACCTCGCGGGTCTCGCCGTGCTCTTCCACCAGCGCATAGGCGACGGTGATACCGGCGTCGTCGATCTCGAGGGCTTTGGCGCGGTCGATATATTCACCCGCCTCCGCCAGCACTTCGCCGGTGGTGGGGTTGATGACATCCTGCGCCAGACGGCAGCCCGCCAGACGGTTGACCATGCTCAGTTTTTTGTTGTACTTATAACGACCGACGCGAGACAGATCATAGCGGCGGGGATCAAAGAACAGGTTGTTGAGGTGCTCCTGCGAGTTTTCGATGGTCAACGGCTCGCCCGGGCGCAGCTTGTGATAAACCTCCAAAAGTGCCTCTTCGGTGTTTTTGGTGGTGTCCTTTTCGATGGTCGCCAAGAGCTTCGGGGTCTCGCCAAAGAATTCCACCAACTGTGCATCGGTGCCCAGACCCAAAGCGCGGGCAAACACCGTCACGGGCAGCTTGCGGTTTTTGTCGATACGCACCGAGAACACGTCCGCAGAATCGGTCTCGTATTCGAGCCACGCACCGCGGTTGGGGATAACGGTGGAGTTGAAAAGCTTTTTACCGGTGGTGTCATAGTTCATACCGTAATAGACACCGGGGGAACGCACCAGCTGGGAAACGATGACGCGTTCTGCACCGTTGATAACGAAGGTGCCGCTTTCGGTCATAATGGGGAAATCACCCATAAAGACCTCGGACTCCTTGATCTCACCGGTTTCTTTGTCAAGCAGACGGGCGCGCACACGCATGGGGGCGGCGTAGGTCACGCTGCGCTCCTTGCACTGCTCCACCGTATACTTGGGCTGCTCGTCCAGACGGTAGCCGACGAAATCCAGCACCAGATTGCCGGAATAGTCGGTGATGGCGGCCATGTCGTCAAAGACTTCTTTGAGACCTTCCTCCAAGAACCATTGGTATGAATTTTTTTGCACCTCGATGAGGTTCGGCATATCCAGAACCTCTTGGATCTTGGCAAAACTCATACGCGTGGTCTTACCCAACTGGACCGGTTTGATGTTCACCATACACGAGTCACTCCTATCTGAAATCTTTCTTTATTACCCAAAAAGAACAGAGAAATTTGCGGGGGTTTTCGGCACGATTTTTATACAATTTTGCAACGGTCGATCGCCCTTGGGGGCATTTGCACCCATTATGATACATTTTATCATAATAGCACCCCCCTGTCCACTTGTCAACCGTGAATTTTGAAAAATTTTACTTTTTTTGAAAAACCCTTGATTTTCGGGGGATTTTTCCCCAAAAATCGGTGGAAAACGCCGTTTTTGAAACACACGGCGGCGTTGTTTCAAATTTTCCAGTAAACACAAGGCTTTGCGGGCTATTTTTTGCCGCAAACAACAGGGAAACGCCCCCGCCGCTTTTTAGGCGGCAGGGGCGTTTCTATGGGAAGTTTCAGATGTTGTTTTTATACATTCGGTTGTATATTTTTGCAAGAGCGCAAGGTCTCGCCGCGGGGGTTACGGCGCGTCGGGACGTCGCGCCCTACAAACGCCATTTCAACCTATCATCCGGGATTTGTAGGGGCGGGCATTGCCCGCCCGCGGACGACCGATGGTCGCCCCTACAGTCACGATTTTCTGGTTGTGCGGATTTGCCCCTCATCCGTCACGCTGCGCGTGCCACCTTCCCCCTCGGGGGAAGGCAAGGGGGGCGCCGTTTGCCGCGGAGGCAAGGGATGACAACAACCGTATATGCGATCATTTGCCGCCGCTTTCGAAATTGTAACGGTCGGCTTCTTTTTTGAAGGCGTTATAATCCGCCGCTTTATCGGGGTAATATTTGGCGTGAAGCTCAGCGAGTGCCACCAATCTTCTGCCTTTGAACACCTCATAGCTCCACAGGTCTTCCCACGTCTTGTCGAGGAACCAGCCGAAGTTATAGACATATTCACCGATGACGTAGGTACAGGGGTGGGCATATTTCATATTGAACTCCTCAAGGGACAGGGCGTAGATATCGTCGATCTCGGCGGTGGTGAACACGTTGTCCCAGCATTCAAAGGAATCTTTGCCGTAGGTCGTGGCGTAGTGGAGATACAGTTGCTCATTAAGTTGCTCGAAAGTGGCGCGGGTGATGCCGAAATGCGCGAGCCAACGGTTGATGGCGTCGCCGCGTGAGGCATAAAACTTGCCGTTTTTCTCGGCGTCAAGCTGCGCTTTGAAGGCGTCGACCGCCTCTTGTCCGTAGGTGTCGACCATATAGTCCATCAGGATATCGTCAATGCGATTCCAGCGGGCGTGAGAGATATAGGTGTTGTAGCCGTCGCCATAGACGGTGCGGTCCATTTCGGCGGCAGTGAAGCGGATGAGCTTTTCTTTAACGGCGGTGGTGCCTCTGCCAAAACTCTCTGCGCTGTCATACGCCGCTTTCACCTGCTCCACAGTAAAACCTTTTTCCACCCATTTTTCCACGGGGTTATCGACGAGCCAATCATAGCGGTAGATATGGCCTTCTTCGGTCACGATGGCATGCTCGGCGGCATATTTGCGGGCAAATTCCGGCCAGGTGAGGTTGTAGATGTCGTCGATCTCCTCGTCGGTGAAGGTGTTGTTTTCCAGTTCCCATTCATAGTCCAATTTTTTATAGCTCTCTTTTGCTTGCCTATTGAGTTCCTCAAACACGTCGCGCGGCATATTAAAGCGACGGACGTATTCGTGTGTACTCAAACTCCACTCATACTTGACACTCTTTTCGCCTTTGTTTTTGTTTTCTTCATACACGTCGAACGCGTTTTTTCCGTAATTGTCGCAAACCCATTCCATAAATTCATTGAAAATCCCACTGAATTTACTCGATCTGAAATAATCGTAGGGCGAGTCGCCGCCTTGCGGTTCGCCACTGCTGCCGTACGGTCTGCCGCTTGCGTTAGGGCTGACAAAGCCGGGGGCGGTGGGTGCTTGGGATTCGGAATAGTATATGGTCGGATTCGTGGTCGCAACGGTGCTGCTTGGGGTGCCGCCGTTGGCGTTGCCGTTTTCACCGTTGCCATCGTTTTTGTCGCTGCCGTGTTCGCCGCCGTAGTTAATATCTTCGCCGCGGCTGGGGGCGGTGGTGCTCGCATCAAAGACGCCGTCCATATTTTCATAGTACCCGTCGTCGGGCGACATCGGGGCATCGCCGCTGCTGTTTTTGTCAGCCGTCACGTCACGCCACGCGTTGAGAATGGGCAGACACACCAGCATAATGGCGGCGGCCGCGGCGACGAGGGAGGTGGCAAATATCCATCGGCGCGCAGTCTTTTGGGGGGCGGGGGCGGCTATACGCGCGGCAAGCGCCGCCCAATCGTCTTTGGCGTTTTGGTCGCAAAACTGTGTCCAGTCGGCTTTTAACGCCGCTATATCACGCTCGTTCATAGGCGTTCTCCTTTCTCTCAATGTACGGCTGTCACGCGGCATTTTTCGAGCGCCTTCGTGTGCCGCCATTTGACCGTGCCCTCGGGGGTATCGGTAACACGGGCGATCTCTTTGAAGGTCATATCGTGGAAATAGTGCAGTACGATCACCTGCCGCTCCTCGATGTCCAGCCTTTTGAGCAGTGCCTGCACGTCAAGGCGGCTGTCAAAATCGGGGGACGCGGGGGTTTCGGGCAGGGCTTCGGTCGGCTGTTGCCGCTGTTTTTCGCGGCACATTTCCAGAGATACCCGTCGGCAGATGCCGTAAAGATAGGCACGGCCTTGCCCTTTGGGGCGATAGCGGGAAACGGCGTGATACAGCCGCAAAAACGTTTCGGACACGGCGTCGTTGGCGGCGTCCGTATCTTGCAGGATACTGTAAGCATAGGAAAACAGCTCGCGTCGCAGGCGGTGATAGATATGTTCGAGCGCGTCGGTGTTTTCTTTCAGGCTGAGCAGTAATTGGTCTATGGTGCGTTCATCCGTCACGGGTATCCCTCCTTTCGAAATCGCGGTTTGGGGAAGCTTCCGTCTATATATGCGTGGGGGTTGGTAAAAAGTTGGTGATTTTGGAAAATATTTTTGCAGTAACGGCAGGAGAGAACCATTTATAGGTATCGTTATCTCTCCCTCACCCACCTGCGGTGGGAGCTCCCTCGTCAGAGGGAGCCAAGAAAACGCCGCGTAATTGCCGCCTATCGTCTTTGAATGTAGGGCGCGACGTCCTCGCTGCGCCGTTTTTCCGCGGGGGAAGGCAAGAAAGCGTAGCCGCAAGGTGCGTGCAAAATCCAAGGCGCGCTTGCGGACCGTCGGGGACGCACCGTTTGCATTTCCCCTCATCCACCGCCGTTCGGCGGTCCCCCTTCCCCCGAGGGGGAAGGCAAGAATGCACGGATTTTTGGCTGTGCTTTTTTGCGGCGCGTCGAGGACGCCCGAAGGAAGTGCCCTTGGGGTGCGTCGCGCCCTACAATGTTGGTTTTTAGGTGAAATCGGGATTTGTAGGGGCGAACTGTGTTCGCCCGTAACGCCCCTCTCACCCGCTACCGCGGGAGCTCTCCCAAAGGGAGAGCCTGCGGACCGTCGGGGATACCCCAAGGGCACTTCCGATGGGCGCGCCGGTCCCTACAATGTTGATTTTCAGGTTGTGCGGGATTTCCCCTCATCCGTCACGCTTCGCGTGCCACCTTCCTCTTGGAGGGAGGCAAGAATGCGCGGCTTTGGGGTGCAAAAAAAGACAAAACAAGCCTGCACGGGTTGCGCAGGCTTGCTTTTGGGCGGGGGATTATTTTCCGACAAATTTTTCCAGATAGCCCACCAAGGTGGAGCTGCGGGTGGCGGAAATGTTGTTCACAAAGATGATATCCTGCACCGCGTAATTTTTCATAAATTCATCGAGCTTTGGTTTGTAGTAGCGATAGTCCACCACGTAGACGTGTTCGTATTCGTCCACGAGGAAGGGCACGAAAGCGTTGCCGTAGGACTCTTTGATCACGACACAGGCAGAGCCGTCGTTTTTGGTCGGGTTTTTGATCTCGGTAAAGGGATAGTCACCGCCGATGAAGCAGGAGTATTTTCTACTCGCTGAGCGGTTGGACACGTCATAGACCACGTTCCACTTGAACTTCTTGCCGTCATAGCCCGTGATGGTCAGGTCGTTGGTGCTGCGCGGCAACCACGCCTCAACGCAGTCGGGGTTATTGCCCAGCGCGGGACTTTGTTTGGTGGCGGAATAGAAGGTGCCGAGGAAGTTGTCAAACTTCTTCTGCGGATAATCGTCCAGCGAGGCGGGCATTTTGCCCTTGACCTGCATCAGCGTGGCATAGGCATAGTAAGCACTGCGCTGTGTCCAGTGGTGGTCGGTGCGGAAATAGAGATATTCGTCGCGGTGTGCCATCAGCGTATCGTAGATCGGCACGTCGAACACGCTCTCGTCCGTTTTGCTGAAAATATAGCGCATCGCTTTGCCCTGGTCGGAGGAGTTGACCTTGCCGCGCAGGTCGTCGGGCAACATAACGCCCATACTGTTGGGCACTACGATGGTGTAGACGTTGGCTTTGCCTTGCAGCTTTTTGGCGGTATGGTTGAGCATCGCCGCATAGCGGTCGGCGACCGCTTGCTTGAAGTTATAATACTCAAACGCCGCGTCACCCACCTGCAACACCGCGTCGAAGGATTGCGAGATCACGTTTTCACCGCCGATCTGCGCGGTGGGCGGCGTGGTGGGACGGGTGGTGGTCGTAGTGCTTTGGGTGGTATCGGTTTGGGTCGTCTCGGTGGCGGTAGAGCCCGTGGTTGTCGTAGTGGTCTGTGTGGTGGTCTGGGTGGGCAAGGGCGGCAACGTCGGCGCGTCGGGCACGTCGGGGATCTCGTCGCCCTGCTGCACGTCGCCGTGGATATTCATATCCTCGTCCTGCGGCAGTCCATAGGCGTCCTCCCAGCGACCGTTGGCTTCCACCCACATATCGCGCAGGGGGAAGGTGTCGGCGTACCATTTGCTGATGCCGTCGAAATAGTCACCGCTTACGAGCGCTTCCCACGAAAAATCGGGAAATTCCGCCAGCTTGCGCTTTTCGCTTTCCGATTCGGTCGGACGCAACGGTAACAAAAGACCCAGCACGGTCATACCTGTGAGGGCGAGCGCAAATACGGCGATCTGCACCTTTTCCCACGGGCGGGGGTCACGGTCTTTGCGGCGGCTGTGCCGCGGTTCTTTGTTTTGGTTCATCAGACAATGCCCCCTTTCTTAAAATTGGAAGTAGAGGAACGGGTTGTAGCTGTCGCCCACCAGCGTCATGGTGGAGAGAAGCAGCAGCATCGGCGGGAATACCACCTGTGCGGTGGACAGCGCGGACATCGCGAGTCCCGACGACAGGCAGCGTTTTTCCAGCCACGCGCGGGTCTTGGTGACCAGCGGGGTGACCGCCAAGATCGCCAGCGGCAAAAACAGGGCGTATTGCGCCCACATCTGCGCGGCTTCAAAGCCGCCCCATGCGTTGCCGTTGAGCCCAAACAGACCGCCCGCCACCGTCAGGCAGACGGACATATCCTTGAAGCGGAACAAGATCCAGCCGAACAGCACGATGATGAGGGTGTAGATACGGCCGATGAAGGCGGGGATCTTCGCAAGCAATTTGCCGAGGAACAGGCGTTCCACCGCCAAGAATACGAAGTAGTACAGTCCCCACAGCACGAAGTTCCAGCTCGCGCCGTGCCACAGACCTGTCAGTCCCCACACGACCAGCATATTGAGCAGGGTGCGCCCGAGCCCTTTGCGGTTGCCGCCCAGCGGAATATACACGTAGTCGCGGAAGAAGGTGGACAGCGACATATGCCACCGCCGCCAGAAATCCTGCACCGAGCGGGCGGTGTAGGGATAGTTGAAGTTTTCTTTGTAGTGGAAGCCGACCATCTTGCCCATACCGATCGCCATATCGGAATAGGCGGAGAAGTCGAGATAGATCTGCAACATATAGGCGATGACGCCCAGCCACAGCATCGCGGCGGGTTGGGCGGCGAGCTTGGCTTGGTTTTCGGCGAGCAAGTCGGGGTTTGCGAGGGTGGCGTCGCTCAACAGCGCGGCGTCGGCGATCTTGCCGCAGACGTTGGCGAGCATCGCTTTTTTCGCCAAGCCCGTGGCAAAGCGGGTGATGCCGCTGCCGATATCCGAGCGGTTGACTTTGCGCATCACGATCTCGTTGGCGACGTCCTGATAGCGCACGATGGGGCCCGCCACGCACTGGTGGAACAGGCTCACGTAAAGCAGCACGTAGAAAAAGTTGCGCTGGGGTGCGACTTCGCCGCGATAGACGTCGATGACGTAGGTGAGTGCCTGGAAGGTGTAAAACGAGATGCCGATGGGCAGCGCGATTTTGGGAATGATCTCGGGGATACCGAACAGCGACTGCAACGTGGTGGCGACAAAGCCCGTGTATTTGAACACCGCCAGAGCGCCGAGCGTGGACACACAGGCGAGCAGCATAAACAGCCGCTTGCCGCCCTTGGTGCGGCTTTTTTCCACGGCGAGGGCGCACAGATAGTCCACCAGCGCGACGCCTATGAGCAGGAAAAGATATTTCGGTTCACCCCACGCATAAAACAGCAGGGAAAACAGGAGCAGTACGGTGTTTTGCGCACGAATACCGCGAAACAGCAGACAAAACAGCAAACAGCCCGTGAAAAACATGTACAGGAACAGCAATTCCGAAAAAACCACGCGTTTTAGCCCCCTCAAATTCGACACTTTTCGATACAGAACCATTATAACACTCCCTGTCCCGCTATGCAATAGCAAAAAATGCTGTTTGCGCGGGGACTGTCGCACGGGCTGTTGACTTTTTGGCAGTTTTCGGTATATAATAGGTTTTGTATAATTTCAAGAAAGGGGGGACTCCTTTTGAACATCACCCATTTGCGGTATGCCGCAGAGGTGGGGCGCACGGGCTCTATCTCGCAGGCGGCAGAAAATTTGGGGGTGGGACAGCCCAATTTGAGCAAGGCGCTTAAAGAGCTGGAAGCCAAATTGGGGGTGGCGTTATTCACCCGTACCTCGCGCGGCGCGGTGCCGACCCCACAGGGGCAAGCGTTGTTGCAACAGGCAAACGCGCTGCTCTCACAACTGGACGAATTGGAGTCCCTGTTTGCGTCACCGCAGGAGCATCCCACCCTGACGGTTGCGGCAACGCCTTCCCCGCTGCTTGCGCCCGCTCTCGCCGAAACGGCGGTGCGGCTGGGCATTGAGGCGGGTATCGCGATGACGGCGGCGGACAAGGACGAGGTGCTGCGCGCAGTAGCCGAGGGCGCCGACGGCGGTCTTGTGCGCTGTACGGTACAGGAAGCGGCGGCGTTGACCGCCCGCGCGCAAGGGTTGGGGCTGACCGTGCAAATATGGCGGCAAGCCGCTCCCGTGGTCATTTTCTCCCGCTCACACCCGCTGGCACAAAGTCACCCGCTGGTATATCCCGAGTTGACGGTATATCCGCGGCTTTCGGACGGCGACCGCTTGCCGACACTGCCTGACGGCAAGTTAAAGCACGCGTCCGCCGCGCCCGACCGCCTGCCCGTTTGTCAGATCGACGACGCGGCGGTACGTCTTATGATGCTCGGACGGCGCACGCAGACCTATTGCTTTGACGAGCCGCTGCCGCCGCTCTTGCTCTCGCCTCACGATCTGTGTGCGCGAAAAGCGGTCGGTATTGTGGGCGATCGCGTCACCTTGTGGGTGGCGCGTGAGGCGCAAACGGCCTTGGCGGATGCTTTGCACGCGGTTTTGGACGATCTGTGGCGGCAAGCTGATGCCGCCGTTACCTCTTGATGATGAAAAGGAGTGTTGTTATGAAAGCACTTAACTCCGAGCGCGTGATGCGCGGTGTGTTTTGGACGGTGCTGATCCTGGCACTGGTGGTGCTGTTTGCTATGGTGCTCGTCGCGGGCGACGACAGCCAAGAGATCTCGCTGCAAAGTATTCTGTTCCCCGTGGAGATCGGTATTTTGCTGGGCGGGTTGGGCTTTTTCGTGTATCACCAATTCACCGCCACCGAAAAGCGCGAGCGTCCCGTATGGTTTTTCCCGCTGATGGCGGGGCTGTTGGGGCTTTTGTGTATGGTGACCGCCTATACCCAGCTCGGTATGTGGCCGGCGGGCACCCGCACGGGTATGATCGTGGATATGCACCACCAATACGCCCCTCTGCTGGCGCAGTTGCGGGACGAGCTGTTGGATTTTGACCTCGCTTTTTATGATTTTGAGGTGGGTCTGGGCACGAGCTTTTTGCCGCTTTTTGGCTATTATCTCGCCAGCCCCTTTAATCTTTTGCTGCTCCTCTTCCCCGAGCATCTGCTGTGCGAGGGCATTTTGACCGTCACCCTCATCAAAAACGCGCTGGCGGCGGCGTTTATGGCGGCGTTGTTGCAATATCTGTTCCGCCGTCGTGATTTCACGGTGCTTATCGGCGGTGTGATGTATTCGCTGTCAATGTATTTCCTCGCCTATTCGTGGAACATTATGTGGCTTGACTGCCTGATGATGTTGCCGCTGGTGATCATCGGCTTTGAGCGGCTGGTCAAGCAAGGGCGCTACGGTATGTACGTGCTGACGCTCGCCTACACGCTTTACGCCAACTACTATATCGGCTTTATGGTGTGCATCTTCTTGGTGCTTTACTATTTCTTCTATCTTGGGCGGCAACGGCACGCCGCGGGGGCTGTGGGCAACAGTATGGTGCGGTTTGGTATCGGCTCGTTGCTCGCGGGCGGTTTGGCGGCGTTTTTGATCGTGCCCGTGTATCTGTCCCTGTCTGCTACTTCGGCGGCGGGCGGCACGATGCCCGATCAGCTGTCGGCGACCTTCCCCACCCTCGGTATGTTTGAGCAGTTGCTGTTCGGCACCGTTCCCACCATCCGCTCGGGCAATCTGCCCAACGTCTATTGCGGTATTCTGGCGGTGGTGCTGGTGCCCGTCTATCTGACCACCGCGGCCATTCCGCTGCGGCGGCGCGTGGCGATGGGTTGCCTGCTCACAGCGGTCACCCTTTCTGCCCCGCTCAATATCCCCGACCTTATCTGGCACGGTCTGCACGCGCCCAACGATCTGCCTTACCGTTTCTCCTTCCTCATCTCCTTCGTGCTGATTCTGATGGCGTATGAAACGGTCACCCACCTGTCCGCGGTCAAGCCGCGTCAACTGCTGTTCTCGGCGACGGGCGTAGGCTTGCTGATTTTGGTGCTGGAACGCCTCAATGCCGTGGAAGCGATGACCGACGCCAAAAAAGCGGGCGATCTGCCTTTTGTGTCGGTGTACGTGAGTTTGATCTTGGTGGCGGTCTACGCCGCGGTGCTGATGGCGATCCGCCGCAAGAAAATGGTGCTGCGCGGCGGCGTGGCGCTCTTGCTGCTCATCGTCACCACCGAACTGACCCTCAATGCGGGGCTGACCTTTGAAACGCTCAACAAAAACGAATATTTCACCGCGCACAACAGCTACGTGGACAACGTGGAGACCGACGCCTACAAAATGGCGGTGGAGCGCGCCAAGGAGATCGGCGAAAAGGACTATCCCGACGATTTCTACCGCTTGGAGTTCTTGCCGCGCCGCACCTGTGTGGACACTGCGCTGTATCACTACAAGGGTATCACCACCTTTGCGTCGAGCAACGCCTATGAGCCGACCCGCCTGATGGGGGCGATGGGCTATGCGATCAACGGCGTCAACAGCTATCTCTACCGCGATTTCGCGCCCGCGACCGACGCGCTGTTGGGTATTCGCTACGTGATACTTGACCACCAGCCTGACGACAAACCGCAGCTTATCTACAAAGATACCGTCACCGCCGAGCGTGTGACGGACGACGGTTACACCGCCACCAAGACGCTGTATATCTATGAAAATACGGCGGCGTTGCCCGTGGCTTTTGCCACCGACGCGGCGGTGCGCGATTTCTATTACAGCTATTACGATCCGTTTGGCACCATCAACGATCTGTACCGTGCCTTTAACGGCAACAACAGCAGTTCGTCGCTCTTTGACTGCGCACAGATCTTTGCTGACGGTGATGGCTACGTCAACGGCACCTACGGCTTCCAGATCAACGGCGGCGGCAGCTGCACCTTCACGGCGGATATTGAGCGTGCGGGACAATATTTCCTCTATGCCGATTGCCGCGCCGCCTCGTCGATCGACGTGTCCAGCAGCACGAACAGCTGGTCCGTGACCCCGTACGAGCCCTATATCATCAACGCGGGCGAGCTTGTTGAGGGCGACACCATCTCTTTCACCGTCAACTGTGACGGCACCGCCACCGGCAACCTCTACGTGGCGCGCTTGGACGAGGAGCTGTTCCTCGCCACCAACGCATCCTTGCAACAGAGCGGGTTACAGATCACCGATTGGTCGGATACCCGCATTGAGGGTACGCTCACCGCGCAAGAAAACGGCAGCGTGATGACCTCCATCGTCTATGACGAAAACTGGATGGTGCTGGTTGACGGACAGCGTGTGGAGACCTTTGCGGTCGGCAACGGCTTCGTCGGCTTTGACGTCACGGCGGGCAAACACGAGATCACCCTGATGTTCGTTCCCACCCCCTTCTTTATCGGTTTGCTCATCAGCGGCGTGTGTCTGATCATCCTCCTGCTGCTTATGTGGCTGCGCCGCCGTATGGATAAGGCGGCAAAGGCGGCTCCCGTGCCGCTGGCGGTTTTGGCAGAAAACGCCGCGCCCGTGGAAGCGGTTGAGCCTGCGGAAGCGGCAGAGCCTGCGGAAGCAGTTGAGCCTGCACCGTCTGCGGATGCGCCGCAAGCGGAAGAATAAGCGATATAAGCAAAGCGTTCCTGTCGGTGACAGGAACGCTTTTTTATGTGAGATGTTCGTGCGTTGCAGAGTGCGACATTTTGCGCCAAATCATTATCGCGCGCCTGCGGGAGGCGAAACGCCGTCCCCTACAATGTAATTGCGACCTATCGCCCGTGATTTGTAGGGCGCGACGTCCTCGACGCGCCGCATCGCTACCTGACAATCCCTCCGTCACGCTGCGCGTGCCACCTCTCCTTGCATACGGGAAACGCCGTTATATATACTGCTCGTCGGTTGCGAAGGCGGCGTGGGAGGGCGGCGGGGGCGGGGGTGCGTCCTCACCGTGGGGATGCGGACGGTGGCGCGGCTCTTTTTGCTGTTCGAGCGGGCGCAAAAACTGCGTTTCATACAGCTCGCGATAGTGCGGGCTTGCTTTCAGCAGGTCGGCGTGGGTGCCGCGCGCGACCACTTGGCCTTCGTCCAGCACCAATATCTCATCCGCCGACAACACGGTGGACAGGCGGTGCGCCACCACCAGAGCGGTGCGGTTTTCGAGTAAGGGGCGGATCGCTTCCTGAATCTGGCTTTCGGAGATGGAGTCGAGCGACGAGGTCGCTTCGTCCAGCACCAGAATGGGCGGGTCTTTGAGTATCACGCGGGCAAGCGACACGCGCTGTTTTTCGCCGCCCGAAAGCTTGAGCCCGCGGTTGCCTACAACGGTGTCATAGCCGTCGGGCAAACTCATAATGAAATCGTGGATATTCGCTTTGCGGCACGCCTCCATCATCTCTTGCTCGGTGGCGTCCTCTTTGGCATAGAGCAGATTGGCGCGCACGGTATCGTTGAACAGATAGGTGTCCTGCGTGACCATACCGACGCTTTGGCGAAGCGCCGCAAGGCGTATATCCCGCAGGTCGGTGCCGTCCACCGTCACGCGACCGCCCGTGACGTCATAAAGGCGCGGAATGAGGCTGATAAGGGTACTTTTGCCCGCACCCGACGCGCCGACGATGGCGAGCGTTTTGCCCGATTCCACCGTGAAGCTGACCTCATTGAGGGTGGTCTTGTCCTCGTTATAGGCGAAGGTGACGCGTTCAAACGCCAAGTCTCCCTTGATATGATCGGGGGTGACGGCGTCGGGGCGGTCGACGATCTCGGGTTCCATATCGAGATACGAGAATATACGCGCGAACAGCGCGAGCGAGCGAGTGACGTCGACGCTGATGTTGAGCAGCTGGTCAACGGGGCGGAACATACGGTTTAAAAGCGCCACCATCGTGGTGATGCCGCCCACCGTCATCGCGGGGCCGATATCCCAGCGGAGCATCAACACGCCGCCCACCAGATACATAAGCAGCGGACCGATGCCGATAAAGGTGCTGATCGCCATGTGGAACCAGCCGTGGGCGATGGTTTCTTTGATGCTCAAATTGCGGGTTTCGCCGTTGACGGTGTGATAGCGTTCATATTCGCTGTCCTCTTTGCAAAAGAGTTTGACGAGCAGTTGCCCGCTCACGCTCATCGTTTCGTTGAGGATCTGGCTGGTTTCGTCCCATTTTTCCTGCGTGCGCGAGGCAATCTTCCAGCGATAACGCCCCACGATGCGGGCGGGCAGCACGAAAAACGGCAGAAGCAGTACGCCGACGGTCGCCAGCACCCAGTGGATGCGATACATCGCGACCAGCGAGGTGACCAGCACCGCGATATTGGCAAGCAGTCCCGTCATCGTGCTGCTGATGACCGATTGCACGCCGCCGATGTCGCTCGTCATACGGGTGATGAGCTCGCCCTGCGGCTGGTTGGTGTAAAACCGATGGGACATTTGCGACAGGTGACGGTACATCTCGTTTTTCATATCGTAGGAGATATTTTGTGCGATGTAGGCGTTAAGATAGCTTTGGAATATGCTGATGAGGTTGGACGCGAGCACCACGCAAAGCGAGATAATCACCAGTTGCACCAGCATCGCATAGTTGCCCGCGACAAGACCGTCGTCAATCATTTTGCCCGTCAGCATCGACGGCAAAAGTCCCAGTCCAGCGGAGATGAGGATGATCACCATCACCAGCAAGACGCGTTTCCAATAGGGCTTGAGATAGGACAAAATGCGGCGCACCAGCGGTCCCGTCAGTTTGGGGCGTTGGGCTTTTTCTTCGTCGGTCAGCGGGCGGCGTCTGCCAGGCCCGCCGCCACCCCGAAATGCCGGGGGCGGTCCCATTCCGTTCATATTTTTGCCTCCTTTGCGAGGGTGTGTCTGCGTTTTTAGTTAACGCGTTAACTATATCACGCCTGTGCGGCTGTGTCAACCGTTTGCCGAAAGTTTGCCAAAGGGGTTGCGAGCGGGGACGGGGCATCCCACAAACGTTGACTGTTAGGTGGAAATTGTGATTGTAGGGCGCAACATCCTTGACGCGCCGTTTTTTGTCCCCTCATCCGCCTCGTTGCACTCGGCACCTTCCCCACCAGGGGGAAGGCAAGAAGGTGGGAGTGGAGATGTGAGAAAATGCCGCTTTGTGTCCCTTTACGCAAAAAGCCTCCCTATTGGGAGACTTTTCATATTTCACACCCGTTCACCGCAAAAAAGGGTGTCGGTTTCCACCGCACCCCAACGGCGATAGAGCGCGTCGGCGGCGGGGGTTTTCGGGATGATGAGGGCTTGTTTGCCCGCGCGTTGCAGGTCACCTGCGAGCGCTGACACCAGCGCGCGGGCATAGCCCTTGCCGCGACTTTGCGGCAAGGTGGCCACGCCGCCGACGATACCGACCTTGTCGGTGGTCAGGGTGACGAGTGCGGCGCTCACAAGGGTGTCGCCTTCGTAAATCCCCGCCGCTTTGCCGCAACCGTGGCGCAGACGGTGGGACATATCCGTATACCACTCCGCAAAAGGGGGCATCGCCGCGCCGAACACCGCTTGCTCGACGGCATAGACCTCCGAAAGCGGTGGGGTGACGGCGTCGCCCGCACTTTTTGGCAGTTGCAAAACGGGGCGCGGCGTGAACGCATAGTTTTCGCCCAGCGCGGCGGCAAGGGCGGCGTCGGTTTCCACCTGTGCCGCTTGGGGGAGCATTTGGATAAAGCACGCCCACTCGTCGGCGGCGGTGGCGGACACGTCCGCCATCACGCAACCCGACAGGCACGCCGCAAATCCGCCGTTATCGTCCGTCCAAAAGGGCAAAAAGTCATAGTCCGCACCGTAGGCCAAAAACAGCCCGTGGATCTTGTGTCCCGCCGTCGAGCGCGGACACAGCGCGGTCATATCCGCGGCGGTGGCTTTTCTGATCATTGGGGCAGTTCCTCGGCGAGCGCTTTGAGCAGGGCGGCGGTGTTATCGATATCCGCGCGGTGCAAGACGCTTATCGGCGCGTGGATATAGCGACAAGGCAGCGATACGGCGGTCACGTTGACGCCGCCTGCGGCGGTCTGGAACGCGCCCGCGTCGTTGCCGCCCGCGACCTGCGTTTTGGTCTGCGACGGGATATTCCGCGCGGCGGCGATGCCACGCACCCGCTCATAGAGCGCTTTGGGGTACAGCGTGCGGCGATCCATAAAGGACACCACGGGGCCTTGCGTCTGGCGGCAGACCGTTTTGACGCCGTCCACACCCGCCACGTCGGCGGCGGTGGTGGCGTCGATGATCACGGCATAGTCGGGTTGCAGGGTGAACGCCGCCGCGGCCGCGCCGCGCAAACCGACTTCCTCCTGCGTGGTGAAGGCGAGGGTGATATCAAAGGGCGGCACTTCGCGTGCCAGCTCCAAAAGCAAGGCGCAACCGACGCGGTCGTCGAGCGCTTTGCCCCACACGCGGTCGGCGGTCATATCGTCATAGTTGGTGTTGAAGGTGACCATATCGCCCGCGGCGACCAATTTTTCCGCTTCTTCTTTGCTTGTCACACCGAGATCGATGCGCAAGGTGTCCGCCTTGGGGGCTTTTTTCTCTTCGTCGCCCTTGCACTGATGCACCGCTTTGCCCGCGATGACGCCGATATGCCCGTTGACGCGCACCTGGCGTCCAAACAGCACCGCGTCCTGAATACCGCCGACGGTGGTAAAATGCAGCGTGCCGTCTGCGGCGATACCCGTGACGATCAAGCCGACCTCGTCCGTGTGGGCGGCAAAGGTGACGGTTTTGGCGGCGCGCGCTTTGCCCTTGACCGTGACGAGCAGGTTGCCCAGCGCGTCGGTTTTGTGGGTGATCTCGGCGGGCGAGGTTTTGAGTTGGTCGATGATATAGGCGCGCACGGCGTCTTCCTGACCGCTGATGCCGTCAAGATTGGAAAGGTCTTTGAGTAAAGTGTAAAACTCCTTCATCAGCCGACAACTCCTTTCTCGGCGGCCGCCGCCATCAGGCGCGCAACCGCTTCCACGTCCGCCGTTGCCAACAGTTCGGCAGGGGTGTGCATATACCGCAACGGGATGGACAAAAGCGTGGTGCGTATACCGCCGTGGGCGGTGGTCATACCGTCGGCGTCGGTGCCCGTTCTGCCGCCCAGCACTTCCGTTTGCACGGGGATGTCGCCGTCAGCGGCGAGTGCTTTGAGACGCAGGGTGAACGCACGGTCAAGGACGGGACCGATGCCGAGCATCGCGCCTTTGCCAAGCTCGCCGCACTCCTGTGCGGGTGCGTCGTGGGTCAGACCAAAGCTCACGTCGGTGCAGATCGCATAGTCGGGAGCGGTTTCAAAGGCGGCGGCTTTGGCGCCGTAGCCGCCCAGCTCTTCCTGCACGGCAAGGCAGGCGATCAGATTGACCGCAAGCGGCTTGTCCTTCAATAGGTCGAGCGCCAACAGCACCGCCGCACAGCCTGCGCGGTCGTCGAGCGATTTGCCGCTCACGCGGTCGTTTTGCAACACCGCGAAGTTGGGCGCAAAGCCGATGCGGTCGCCCGCGGCGATCAGTTTTTCGGCTTCTTCTTTGCTCATACCCACGTCCACTGCCGTATCCGACAGGTCGGGCAGGTCTTTATCCTCGCCCGCGAGGTGAGGCGGGGTGGTGCAGATCATGCCGCGCACGGGCTGTTTGCCGAACACGACGACGGGCTGGGCTTGCAACGAGCGGGGGTCGACACCGCCGCATTTTGCCACCTGCAAAAAGCCTTTGTCGTCGATGCCCGTGACGATAAGCCCGATCTCATCGAGATGCGCTTCGAGCATCAGCGTGGGGGCGTCGGGGGTGGCGGCACGGCGAAAACCGCAGACGCTTCCCATAGTATCCACCTTCACTTCGTCGACCAGCGGACGCATCAGATCGACGACCGCTTGCGTCACCCCCGTTTCGCCGCCGACACCGGCGGCGTCGCTGAGGATTTTGAGCCATTCGGTTGTTTTCATTGTGGGTTCCTCCATTCACAGACCGTTGACGAGCGCGCAAAAATGCTTTCCGCGTTCTTCAAAGTTCTTGTACATATCAAAACTGGCGGATGCGGGTGAGAAAAAGACGATGTCGCCGTCTTTGGCAATATCCCGTGCCGCTTTGACGGCGGCGGGCAGGTCATTCACGCGCAACAGCGGGAATGCGGGGTCGATATTTTGTATCGCTTCCTGTATTTTGGGGGCGGTGGCACCGAGCAGGATTGCATATTTGACCGTGTCGGGCACCACTTCGCCCAGCGGCGCGTAGGGGATGTGTTTATCGTAGCCGCCCGCGATCAAGATGACCTTGCGGTCGAAGGCGCGCAAGCCCGCGATGGTGCGGCTGGGGCTCGAGCCGATGGAATCGTTATAATACGCCACGCCGTCGAGCGTACGCACCCATTCGCAACGGTGCGCCACGCCGCCGAAGGTGCGGGCATAGTCCGCCATCACGGCGGGCGGCACGGTGCCCCACACGGCGGCAAAGGCGGCGAGATAGTTTTCAATATTATGCACGCCGAGAATGCGGATATCCTTGGCGGGAAGAATGGGGGTGACGGTGCCGCCGTCACTCACGCACAGGGTGCCGTTGTCGTCGAGAAACGCGCCTGTTTGCGGCTGTGTGCGGCGAGAAAATTGCCACACGGCGGCTTTTGCCGTTTCGGCAAAGGCGGCGGTGTAGGCGTTGTCGGCGTTGAGCACCACGCGGTCAGCCGCCGTCTGATAGGCGAGCAGATTGCGCTTGGCTTCGACGTATTCGTCCATATCGGTGTGCCAGTCGAGGTGGTTGGGGGCGATGTTGGTGACCACCGCCACCGCGGGGCGTTTTTGCATCTGGGTGAGCTGGAAGCTCGAAAGCTCCACCACCGCCACGTCGTCGGCGGTGATCTCCTCCACCAAGGGAAGCAGGGGGCGGCCGATATTGCCGCCGAGAAACACCTTTTTGCCCGCTTTTTCGAGCAGGCCTGCGATCACCGTGGTGGTGGTCGTTTTGCCATCCGAGCCTGTGACGGCGTAGATGGGCGCGGGGCAAAGGTCAAAAAACAGTTCCATTTCCGAAGTGACGGGAATCCCCTTTTCGCGCGCGGCGACCAGTTCGGGCAGATAGGGCTTCATCCCCGGCGTGCGTAGGATCAGGTCGCCGTCAAGGCTTGAAAGATACCCTTCGCCCAGACGCATCGTGACGCCCAGTTCGTCCAAAACGGCGGCGGTATCGCCCAAAGCGTCCCGCTCACGGCGGTCACAGGCGGTCACCTTGGCGCCAAAGCCGACCAGCTGGCGAATGACGGGCAGATTATTGTTGCCGATGCCGCAAACGGTCACGCGTTTGCCTTTCAAGGCGGTCAAAAAGGAAGTTGCTGTCATATTCATACCCTCTTTATCGTGCGTAGACTGCATATATACTCTTATTATACGGTTTTCGAAATGGGATATCAACCCATTTTGCATAATTTTCGTGCATTTGGCAGGAAGGTGTGGTATACTGTGGGTGGAGAAATGCTTTTATGGGAGACTGCATTATGGATCGCAAGCACAACCCACAACTTACGGCAACGGCGCGTGCGCTACGCAAAAATATGACCAAAGAGGAACGCCGTCTTTGGTTTGCGTTTTTACACACCTATCCTGTGCGTTTTTTACGTCAAAAGGTTATCGACGGATATGTGGTCGATTTTTATTGTCACCAAGCACGCCTTGTGCTTGAACTTGACGGCTCACAACATTTTTCGGAAGAGGGCTTGCTGAAAGACCGCGTGCGCACGGAAAAGATAGAAGATCGCAATCTGACTGTTGTGCGCATAGCCAATAGCGATGTTCATCAGCATTTCGACGAGGTCTGTGCCTATATAGACCGTTTGGTAAAAGAATCACTCGCAGAAAAATAAGCCTTTTGGCCCCCTTGCCTAAAGGGGGCGGGCAGCCGCAAGGCTGACTGGGGGATATGGTTTCTATATACCACCGACACCAAACCGTCTGCGTGATTTTGGAATCCCTCCACCAACCTAACGGTTGGTCCCCCTCCCTTTAGGCAAGGGAGGTAAAGGGTGCGTCATTTTTGCTTATCAATATTTTTCAAAGGAGGTGGTTGCGATGCAGGATAATCCGAAGCTCAAAGAACTGCGGCAACAGGCGATGCGGTTGCCGCTGACGCCCGGGGTATATATTATGAAAAACGCCCACGGGGATATTATCTATATCGGCAAGGCAAAGGCGCTTAAAAACCGCGTGAGCCAATATTTCGGCGCCGACACCAACCACTCCGAAAAGGTGCGGCAGATGGTGCGGCACGTTGACCGCTTTGAATATATTCTGGTGGACAGCGAATTTGAGGCGCTGGTGCTGGAATGTTCGCTCATCAAGCAACACCAACCGAAATACAACATCTTACTTAAAGATGACAAGGGCTATTGTTACGTGCGCATCTCTCCCCCGCCTTATTCGCGTATTCACGAGTGCAAAAAGCAGGAAAAGGACGGCGCGAAATATCTCGGTCCGTATTTGAGCGCGTTTGTGGTCAAGCAATCGGTGGACGAGGCGTGCAAGGCGTTTGCGCTGGCGACCTGCGGGCGCAGCTTCGCCTATGGCAAGCCGAATGGGCGTCCGTGTCTTAACCACTATATCGGTCAATGCTGTGCGCCTTGCACGGGCAAGGTGCGCGAAGCGGACTATGCCGAGCGGGTGGCGGAGGCGGTGGAGCTATTGACCGCGGGCGCGTCCGAGATGGTCGCGTCACTTACCCGCCGTATGGAAGAGGCGGCGGAAAATCTGGCGTTTGAAAAAGCCGCCCGCTTGCGCGACCGCATCGCCGCGATACGGCGTATGCAGGCGAGGCAGACGGTGGTACAGTCCCCCATCCCCCATCAGGACGTGGTCGCGCTGGTGCAAAGCGGCGACAAGGTATGCGCAGAGGTGTTCCGCTTTGTGGGCGGGCAGCTCATTGACCGCGAGGAATTTATCTTTGAGCCTGACGGTGATATGACCGCCACGCGCAGTGAGTTTTTGCGCCGCTATTACAGTATGCGTGACGGTGTGCCGCCGCGCGTGACGATTGACGGCACGGTGGAGGATGCGGAAGTATTTGCCGCGTGGCTGTCCGAAAAAGCGGGACGGCAGGTGAAACTGCACCGCCCGCAACGCGGCGAGCAGGTGCGGCTGTTGGAGTTGTGCCGCCAGAACGCCGCCGAGCATCTGGCGTCGCGGCTGGGACTTGGCGGGCGTGAAAGTGCTACGCTGGATGAGCTGGGACGCTTGTTGGGGCTGGCGACGCCACCTGCGTATATTGAGTGCTATGATATTTCCAACCAAAACGGCACCGATACGGTGGCGGGTATGGTGGTGTATGAAAACGGCAAGCCGCAAAAAAGTGCCTATCGGCGGTTTGCTATTCAGTCGGTGGTCGGGCAGGACGACTATGCCGCGATGCAAGAGGTGTTGCGGCGGCGGTTTGCGGAATATGCCGTCCACAAGGACGAAAACGAGGGCTTTGGGCGGTTGCCCGACGTCATTTTCCTCGACGGCGGCGAAGGGCATCTACACGCGGGACAGCAAGTGCTGGATGAGCTGGGCATCACCGTACCGCTGTTTGGTTTGGTGAAGGATAACCGCCACCGCACGCGGGCAATTACCGCGCATCGCGGCGAGATCGCCATTCAGTCGAAGCGGGCGGTATTTACGCTTTTGTCGGATATACAGGAAGAGGTGCACCGCTTTGCGATTGGCTATCACCGTAAAAAGCGGAAAAAGAGCAGTATCCAAACGACGCTGACCGCTATTCCGACGATTGGGGCGGTGCGCGCGAAGGAGTTGCTCAAACGCTTCGGCTCGCTCAAAGCGATCCGCGAGGCGACTGCACAGGAGCTGCTTACCGTCAAGGGGATGACCCAACCCGCGGTGGACAGCCTGCTCGCTTGGTTTGCCGAACATCCGTGACCGTTTTCCCTATATAGCCGCTTTTGCGGCTATATAGGGAATTTTTGTTTTGGGCGTTGACAATTTGAGAAGAATAGAGTATAATAAGCAGGCTGTGAACAGTTCGGGGTGTAGCTCAGTTTGGTAGAGCGCTTGGTTCGGGACCAAGAGGCCATGGGTTCAAGTCCCGTCACTCCGACCAAAACAACCGACCACCATTCGGTGGTCGGTTGTTTTTTGTTGCAGCGATGGATTTGTGCCGGTTGCTTTGTGTCCCGAACCAAGGGTGAGGGACCAGGTGACGGAGCCGAGCGCGTCCGGTGGACGGTACAGCGAGGCGGAGGAAGCGCGAAACAAGGAGCATCGACCGCGACTGCGTGGCGAGGCGACTATGTTTTCGCGCGGTAGCCATGGGTTCAAGGTTTCCTTGAACCCTATGAGGGCGCGGGGCGTGAAGAAAAACAGTCCGGTGGACTGTTTTTTAGCCGCGCGGTGCGCAGGCGGGAACCGCGCAAACGCGGTCGCCAAGCACGGCTGATTTGCAACGCAAAGCAGCGTCCCGTCACTCCGACCAAAAGAAAAAGACTGCACACTCGGGCAGTCTTTTTGTTATCCTTATTTTTACAGCACCAGAGAGGGGGCGAACACGGTTTTGGGGGCTCTTGTTTTTTGCTTTGTTTCTGTTATAATAACATTGACTACTATGGCAAAAGGGGCGTTTTCTTTGGATGTGAAAAAGGTTTATCAGCAACTAACCGGCGTAGATATTGATCAACAATCTCGTCTGTGGGACGAGCGCGGCAAAGGTTATTACGGTGAATACTTGGTTTTTTGTCATCTATATCAGCACATTGCCGGCAACGGAAAAATCCTCATGAATCTACAAATCCCTACCGCAAATGGAAAGTCAACAGAAGTCGATTTGGTGTTGATTCATGAAACAGGAATATATGTGTTCGAAATCAAACATTACAAGGGGACAATCTACGGAAAAGATACCGATTCAGCGTGGACACAATATTTTCGTACCACTCAAAACCATTCTTTCCAAAACCCCTTCATTCAAAACGCTTATCACATTGATGCCCTGCGCAAACTCTTTCCACAGTTGCCTATCTATTCCTGCGTTGTTTTTACCAATCCCGAATGTGATATTCGCGTGCTGCACACCAATCCAAACGTCGACATTTGCGCCCTCCCGTATATGTTGTCGGTACTTTCTAATCGATTTGCGAACGCTTGTCAATGTATTTCCATGGAACAGATCGACGCGGCATTTTCTCAGTTGTCCGTCTATTCTCAAATGCAAGCTCCTGTAACTATCAACGCACAAGAAACGAGTTTTTTGGCTTGGATACAACCAACCATCAACAGCCTGACAGAAAAGCGGCAAGAATTGGAACAAGAACGGCAATCACTACTTTTTCAACGGGAAAAAGCAAAGAAAATAAGGCGCACCAGCGTTTTAGTAAGTGTGCTTGCTACCATCTGCGCCGTTGCAATGCTGGCATTTGTTGCATTTGGCATCGTCCACAAATATCAACTAGACGCTGATCGCCTTGTACAGGAAAGTGCTGCCGAACTCAATCAAATGAAAAACAACTTTTTACACATTGATCAGATAGACAACGAATATATCGACACTTTGCATTCCTACGTCGAGGTTTCCAACGAGTCGATACTGCCCTTAACCGATGACGCCGTTTCTTTTTCTGCACGTGTTGCAATGAAAAATGACACCTATGGTATTGCCTTTACAGAAAAATCAAAATATATCGTACATACAACAGCGGGAAAAGTTTATGAATATGATGTTTTCGGGGAACACTTGAAATATAGCCGATTTGCTAATATGATCGGAAAAGGTATTCGAAGCTATGGTGATTTGAAGGCAGTCCAATTTTATGGTATCTCCGACACAGAAATGGTTTCTTATGTTAAAATCACCGGTGTTGAGTTGTTTTTACTGGACATTCACCGAACAATTGTAAAAGATAATTTGGAGATCGAATTGTACGCGCCGTAAGGGCATAAAAAAAGACCGCCTTGTGGGCGGTCTTTTTGTTATCCTTATTTCTTACAGCACCAGAGAGGGGGCGGAATAGACGCGGGCGGCAAGCTCTTGGTTGAGCATATAGAGGCTCTTGGGGTCGCTGCCGAACAGCTCCATTTTGGTGATGAGGTCGTTGGCGTTGGTCTCCTCTTCGCCTTGCTCCTTCACGAACCAATCAAGGAACTGCATTGTGCGGAAATCCTTGACTTCATACGCGGCGGCGTAGATGTCGTTGATGAGCGAGGTGACGTATTCCTCGTGCTCTAAACCTGCTTTGAGGACGTCCATATGGCAGGAAAACTCTTTGTCGGGTTTGGCGATCGCATCGAGGGTGACCTTTTGGTTTTCGTTTTGCAGATACTGATAAAACAGCATCGCGTGGTCGCGCTCTTCTTGCGCCTGGATCTTATACCAATTGGCGAAGCCGTCGAGGCCTTTGTCCTCGAAATAGTTGGAGAAATCGAGATAGAGATAGGCGGAATAAAATTCTTTGTTGATCTGCTGATTGAGCAGGTCGCGGACTTTTTGGTTCATCATTATGTATGACCTCCTTTTGTGATTTGACAGGGCGATTTAGTTTTCCAGCATAGCCAGAATGTGCTCTTTGGGGCGCGCGCCGACCGTTTGGTTGGCGATCTTGCCGTCTTTGAGGACGACGAGCATCGGGATGCTCACCACACCGAAGGCTTGCGCCAGCTCGGGTTCTTCATCCACGTTGATCTTGCCGACGAGATATTGCGGGTTTTCGGCGGCGATCTCATCGACGAGCGGGGACACCATTTGGCACGGACCGCACCAATCGGCATAAAAATCGAGAAGGACGGGCTTTGTATCGCTTGCGACCTGCTCGAAGTTTTGTTTGTTGACACGAATAACAGCCATTGTCATCTTCCTTTCTTGGTTGTTATCTTTATTATAACCCGTCCGTGCGAAATTTTCTATAAGAAAATGTTAATTTTTTATTTCAGCTTTTTGAGCTTGGCGGTGTCGGCGATGACGATAAGCTGCATACCGCTTTCCAGCGGCATCGTGGGATCTATCGTGGTGCTAATCTTATCCGCCTTGCGCAGTGCCACCACATTGATGGCATATTTTTGGCGCAAGCCCAATTCGATCAAGGTTTTGCCCACCCAATCGGGCTTGACCTGCATATCGACCATCGACACCTCGTCGGACAGTTCGATCATCTCGGAAAAGCCCGCGGACAGCAGATTTCTGGCAAGGCGAACACCCGATTCTTTTTCAGGGAAGATAACTTTATCGGCACCCACGCGGCTCAATATCTTTTGGTGCATTTCGCTGCCGCATTTGACGATGACCGTTTCGACCCCCAACTCTTTGCAAAGGGTGACCGCCATCACACAGGCTTCCAGGTGGTTTGCCATAGCGACAACCACCACGTCCATATTGCCGATGCCCAACCGTTTCATAGTTTCAAGGTCAGTGATATCGGCACATTTGCACACGGGGATGGTTTCGGCGGCGCGGTTGACGTTGCCTTGATCGATATCCACCGCCAACACCTCGGCACCGTTGTTGATCAGTTCCTCGGCGACGGCTTGACCGTATCTGCCGAGCCCCAGTACGGCGTACGTTTTATAAATACTCATAGATACTTCTCCTTTCTTATCCTACGCTGATCTCTTCGGTCGGATCTTTGATGCCGTTGGGATTGCTTCGGTGGCGATTGAACGCAATTGCCAAGGAAATGGGGCCCACACGGCCCAGATACATCGTCGCAATGATGATATATTTGCCGGCAGTAGACAGCGTGGCAGTCAAATTGCGCGTAAGCCCCACGGTGGCTGTGGCACTGACGGTTTCATACAGCACGTCCAGTGCAGGCGCGTCGGTGACAGCGGCGAGGGCTACCGTTGATATGAACAGAATGGCAAAGGACGTTCCTGCGACGGCAACGGCTTTGCCGACCGCTTGCTTTGTCAGCCGTCTGCCAAACAATGCGGTGTCCTCTTGGCCGCGAATCGACGACAACGCTGACGCGATGATCGTCACAAAGGTGACCGTTTTGATGCCGCCTGCGGTACCGACGGGCGAGCCACCGACAAACATCAGCAGCAGACAGGTCAGCGCGGATGCGTTGGTCAGATGCTCCTGCGGCACGGTGGCAAAGCCTGCGGTACGGGTGGTCACCGACTGAAAGAGTGCCACCTCTATTTTTTGCGGCAAGGTATAGGCGCCGATGGTTTGCGGATTGTTATATTCAAACGCCAAGATGAGTGCCGCGCCCACCAAAATGAGAGCGAGGGTGGCGGTGATGGCTATTTTGCTGTGCAGGGTGAGATGGCGAAACCACCACCCTTTTTTGCGGCGCGCCAATCGGCACGCACGCGGTACGTCCCACCAAACGATATAGCCGATGCCGCCCACGATGATAAGCGCACAGGTGACGGCGTTGACCACAGGATTTAAGGCGTAGTTGTACAGGCTGTTTTCGGCGATGATATCGATGCCCGCGTTGCAAAAGGCAGAAACGGCGGTGAACACCGACACCCAAACACCTTTAAGCCCCATTTCGGGGACGAATACCGTCATATACAGAAGTGCGCCGACACCCTCGACAAGCAACGTGCCGAGCACCACTTTTTTTACGAGCCGTACCAACCCCGCAAGGGAGTTGAGATTGAAGGCATCCTGCAAAAGCAGGCGGTCACCGATACCCATTTTGCGATGTAAAAGGCTCATCACTGCCGACATAATGGTGATGACACCCAGCCCACCGATCTGGATGAGCAACAGGATAACGACGTGACCAAACGTACTCCACGCGGTGACGGTGGGCGTCACCACCAGACCCGTTACGCAGGTGGAGGTGGTGGCGGTGAAAAGCGCGTCGGTAAAGGAGGTCGATTTGCCGTCAGCCGCGCTGATCGGCAGCATCAGCAACAACGTACCGAGCAGGATGACGATCAAAAAGCTGAGCAGAATGATATGGGTGGTCGACAGGCGTTGCGTTTTCACTTTTCTCCCCTCCTTGATCGTATTTACCTTGTTATTATACCATCGGATTTTCCGTTTTGCAACGCCTGTGTATCAAAAGCTTGTCACACGCGATCATTTGGCTGCATATTTTGTCATTGTGGGGAAAATTTCTCCACAAACTTTGAAAAGGATGAACGCAAGTATGGCTGTATTTTTTAACCAAGCGACCTTGACCTATAACGGTGTCAGCACCAACTCCAACATTGCCGTGGGCGAGATCCTGGACGCTTTGACGGCGACCAAGACTGCCGTTGAGGGCGTCTACACCGTCGGTGAGCTTATCACCTATGCGGTGGCGCTGCGCAACACCACGGGCGGTGTGCTGGCAGACTTGACCGTCAGCGACGATCTGGGCGGCTATGCGTTTGGCGGCGGCACGGTGTATCCGCTGACCTATGAGGACGGCTCGGCACTGCTCTTTATCGACGGTGCGGTACAGCCCGCTCCCGCTGTGGTGGCAGGACCGCCGGCGGTGTTTACGGGTATCACCATTCCCGCAAACGGCGATGCGGTGCTTGTTTATCAGGCGCGCGCCAACGGCTTTGCGCCGCCTGTTGCCGACGGTACGATCGTCAACACGGTGACGGTGACGGGCGACGGTTTGAGCGCGCCTGTGACGGCTACCGAAACGGTGACGGCGGATGCGGCGGCGCGGCTGACGATTTCCAAATCTATCACCCCCACCCAAGTGGTGGACAACGATCGTGTCACCTATACCTTTGTGATCCAGAATTTCGGCAACGAAGCGGTCGTGGCGACGGATGACGCCATTGTCACCGACACCTTTGATCCGATCTTGACCGATCTGGTCGTCACCTTTAACGGTGAAGGCTGGGTTGAGGGCGTGCAATACACCTATGACGAAGCGACGGGGCAGTTTGCCAGCGCCGCCGGTCAGATCACGGTGCCTGCCGCCACCTTTACGCAGGATCCTGTGACGGGTGCCTACACCACCGTGCCCGGCACGGCGACGCTGGTCGTTGTCGGCACAATCTGACCCTACGCATAAACAATGCCCCCTCAACCGAGGGGGCATTTCTCTTGTCAAACAGTTTCTTTTTCGCGGGTGACACAGGCGTTATAATACCACAAAAAGCGCAGGGTGTTGGTGTTTTGCGGCAGGAGCTCGTAATAGACCTTGTCGGCGGTGAACACCAGCGCTTTTTTGCCGTGCATCGCCATTTCGGCGATGCTCGCCTGCGGGAAGGTCTTGTCGCCGCAGCAAAGTGCGTCGGGCGTGAGGGTGATCTCCCCTTCGGCGGCTTGCGTTTCGATATGGTCCTTTACCTGCGAAAGGATGCCGCGCGCGGCGGTATAGGGCTTGCCCTCTGCTACGTCGCGGGCGACTTGTTCGCGCTGCCAATCGGCAAGGGCGGCAACGGTATCGACGGGCAGCCCGTGGAGATAGCCGTAGGCGTCGTAAGTGGCGCGCAGGTCACAGGCGGTGCAGGAGACGGTATCGCCGTCGGTGGTGATGGTGTGATAGGCGCCGCATTGCGGGCAGATAAACAGCAGGTTTTCCATACCCTTGGCGCCCGCTTTACTGCGATAGGGCGCGGGGTCTTCCGCTTGGCGGGCATAGGCGTCTTCGCCGATGTCGTGAGTGATGACCGCATAGAGTTCATCGACCGTCATCGCGGCGACTTCCTCCGGGGAAAATATCCGCACGGGTGCGCCGTGCAGGCGACCGCGGCGCAAGCCGTCGCCCCATTGGGGGCTGACGAAATAGCCGCCCGTTAAGCGATAGGTGACGAGGCCACAGTTGGCGGACTGAATGAGTTTGGCGATGGCGGGGGTGATGGGGCTGGGGCGACCGTCCCACGTGCGCACGCCTTCGGGGAACAGACACACGTTGCGCCCTTTGCGCGCGCGGCGCACCATCTCCATCACCGCTTTGGTGGCGGAAGCGCCTTTGGGGCGCATAATGGGGTCGAAGACATAGCGCAACAGCGGATAGAGCCGTTTCCAGCGGGCGATATGTTCACTGCCGAGGAAATACATCTGGCGCCGAAAGCTTGCCGCGACCAGCAACATATCGTAGTCGGTGGCGTGGTTGGCGACCACGATGTAGGTTTTGGGCAGATTTTTCGCTTTTTCGTAAGTGTAGCCGAAACGCAGTTTCAGGAACAAGACCACCAGCGGACGCAGCAGGTGGTAAAAAAAGGTGTGGCGTTTTTTCATCGGGTCCCCTCCCCTTTTTTGGCGCGGTGTGCGCGTGCAGAGTTGTTGTAACTTCAAGAATTATACCACATTTTCGGCGGTGACACAACTGTTTTTTCGGCGGGCGTGAGGGGTTGCGCCCTACAACGCTTATGTTTTGGGTTAGTGCGAAATTGGCGGCGCGTGGGGGACGACACGCCGTTATGCCCCTCATCCACCGCCGTGCGGCGGTCCCCCTTCCCCCGCAGGGGAAGGCAAGAAAATGTGGCCGTCAGGCGGTGCGAACAACAAGGCGCGTTTACGGCTGCTTTGGCAAGGCGCAAAAACGCCCGCGCAAGCGGGGCTTGTGCGGGCGTTTGGGGTGTTTATCAGTTCCACTCCGTTTGGATATCGGTGGCGGCGCAAGCTTCGGTGCTAACAAGGGCGTCGACGTCACAGGTGTTGCCCGTGACGGTTAAGTCCGCCACGCTGCGCGCGAACACGGCGTTGCCGTTGGAGTTGACGAAGCGGTTATCTGCCACGGTGACCTTGCCGTGATAGCAACCTTTGAGTTGCGGCATCGGGTCGGGGCTGACGCAAACTGCAAAGCCGCCGTCCAGCACGTTGCAACCCATAAAGGTGTTGCCCGTGACGGTCAGGTCGGTCATCGGGCCTGCCTCATACCAATACCACGGGTCGCCGCCCGAAAACACGCCGCAACAGCTGTTATAGAAAGTGTTGCCGCGGACGACCGCCTTTTTCGAGGTGTTGATGAGGAAGCCACGCGGGCGGTTGTTGCCCGTGCGGTTGCCTTCGAGCAACACTTCGGGGTGGTTGTCGGGGTCTTCGGCGACGCCGCCGACACATTCGGCGGGGATAGACTCGTTTGTGGTTATACGCAGAGTATAATCATCCGCCAATTCTACCGATCGTATCGTCACGGTGGCATATTCGTTAAGCCCGTCGCGTTCCAAAAGGCGCAGACGGTCGCCCACGCGATAAGGGATGACGCCGCGCTGTTGGAAATGTTTGAGGCGCAGGGTGAGGGTGTTGCCCTCGGCGTTTTCGATGACGGTATAGATGCCGTGGATGTTGGTCGCGTCGTCCATCATACCGTCGAACACGCAGTCGCGCATGGTCAGCGTGCCGTAGCAGTTGACAAAGTGGGTGGCGTCGGCGTTGGTGGAGATGACGCGGTTGCGGGCGGCGTTGGGCATCACGCGCACGCGGTGGAGCAGAATATCGGCAGAGTTTTGACCGATGACACCCATCGAGCCCATCTGATAGATGACGACGTCGCGCAGGGTGACGCCTTGGGAATCTTTGATGAAGCAAAAGCTATTGAGGCGGTTTTCGTGGGTGACGACCAGCCAGTCGCCGACGGGCAACGTGTAGCCGCCAAAGTCGCCTTTGAGCAAGAGGTTGCCCTCGGGGGTCTGCGAGGCGTCGGCGCGCCATAGGTCGGCGGGCAGATTTTCTACCCGCGGGTTGCCGTCACCGACCCAGATGAAAGCGGTGGGGCTGCCGGCGATGGGGGCGTGCGTGTCGGCGCCGAACACGTGGATGAGCGACACCTCGTCACGCAGATCCTGTTTCCAGCAATCGCCGTAAGGGTACCAGTTGGTGCCTTCGACGGTGTAGGGATATTCTGCCGTGTCGATGGCCAGCTCTGCCTCGTTGGGGGCGGAGCGCACGATCTTGCCCTGCGTATAAAACGGGCGTCGGACGTCCGAAGTGATGCCTTCGACGGTGACGTTTTCGCAGCCGTCGATGACAAAGGGCGACAGGCGACCGTGCAACGTCCAGACGGCGCCTTTGCCGTCGACGGTGATATTCTTGCGGTTATGCAACGAGAACAGCACCTGTTTTTCGCCGCCGTCGTTGTTGCTTTCAAAGCATTCCTCGGTGAAAGCGTCGGCAGCGTAGAAGTGCCACTCCCCCGCTCCCAGCTCGAAGCGCAGATCGTCGCCCGCGTTTTCGCGCAGAGCGCGCACCACCGCGAGGGTGCGGTTGTCGCCGTCTTCGGGGCGGATATAGTCAAGTATGGATACGGTTTTCATCGGTCACGTTCCTCCGAATACAATTACACGATAAGGGTGTTGAGCATCGCGGCGTAGAGATAGTGGCCGTAGCTGGTGGGGTGGTTGACGTCGTTATAGAGCAGGTCGGAGATGGTTTTGCCATAGGTCATCTCCTGATCCCACAACGCCTGCACGTCTGCGAGCGGCACGTTTTCCTCTTTCGCGAGCTCACGCATCATCGCCGCATACTCGCGCCACGCTTCGCCGGTATACTTCCAGCGGGGGTTGGGCGGGCAGGGGGTGACGAAGATGACCTCGGCACCCACGGCACGGCAGGCATCCAGCATCGTGCGCATATTTTCCTTATACATCGCCGGGGTGACGTCGCTGTTGCTGCACATATCGTTCATACCGTAGGAGATGGTGACGAAGTCGGGGGTCTCCTGCGCGAGCGAATCGTTGACGCGGTTGACGCCGTGCTTGGACAGCTCGCCGCCGACGGCACGGTTGATCAGGTTGATATGGCCGCCCGTCACACGCTCCAATTTATCCGCAAAGCGGGCAAAATAGGTTTCTTCGGGCATTGATGCCTCACAGCCGGTGGAGATGCTGTCGCCATAGACGACGTAGGTGAGCGTTTCGCCGTTTTGCAGGCGGGCGAGCGTTTTTTGCGGCACGGGGGTGTTGGACATCATGGTAATACGGCGCGCATCGTCCTCCACCAGTTGGTTTTGGGCGGCGTCATAGCAATAGTCGATGACGGTGATGAAGGGGAAGTTGCCCCAGTCGCCGCCCCAGCCCTCGTGGGTGAACTCCTCGACGCCGTAAAAATGGCTCTCGCGGTAGTCGGGAATGGCGGAGTCGGGGGTGCGGCGGATCTTGCCGTTTTCGGCATCCAGCTCAAAGTCCTTGCCGAGCTCAAAGGTGGCACTTTGGCGACCGCGGAACATCACCTCTGCAAAGACGGGGTTGGTCAGGTCTGCAAAGCCGACGTAGCGCAGGGTGACACTTTGGGGGTCGATCGCCCCGTAGCGCAGAGTGCTCCATTCAGTGCCAGTGAACACGATGGATTCTTTTTCTTGCCACTTTTTCATTTTGTTTCCTTCCTTTCGGCTCAATCAGAGGTCGCCAGCGCGATAAAGCGGCGGTTTTCGCTGCTGACCGCGCAATAGAAGTGGTAGTTCTTGCCGTTATGGCGGATAAACCACGTTTTGTGGGCGTGTTTATCCTCCCACGGGAACTCGCTTTCCACCAAGGGTTTCCCCTCCCACAGCGTCCAGTTGACGAGGTCGCGGGAGGCGGCGAAGGTGTTGTAGGCGGGTTTGTTTTGGACATAGTGGAAATAGAGCATCACGTACATGTCGTCGACACGCAGAATCTGCGGGTCGCCCGTGATGATGCCCGTAGGGTCGTTGGTCATACGGTCGATAATCGCGCGGTCGCCGTAGCGTTCCCAATGCTCGCCGTCTTGCGACACGGCGAGATAGATGCGCTCGCGGTCGTCCCAATCCTTGGCGTTATAGGCGTTGACATACGGGTAGCCCGTCACGCCGAGGGTGTCGGCAAACATGCAGCTCTTGTAGAGCGTTTTGGTCTCGCCGAAGCGGCCGTCGGCATCCTCGGGGGCGAGGATGGGGTCGGGCAGGCGGTCAAAGCCGTTGGGGTCGGTCGGGTCGGTCGAACGCGCCAGCCCCATATACAGCGGGTCGGGCTCATACCCGTCGCTGTTGCCCGCGAGATAGGCGATGTAATAGTTGCCGTTTACGGGATAGATCTCGCCCATATTCTCGAAATCGGTTTCGGTAAAGGCGGCATAGCCCGCGACCTGTTTGCTGTCCCAGCGATTAAGGTCGTTGCGGCGGAAGATGGGGCCGATATAGTCCCAGTTGACGAGATCGGTCGATTTGGCAAGGTGGGTCTCATAGCCCGACACGTTGACGTCTTTGGCAATAGCGACGAAATACATATACCACACGCCGTCCTTGCAAAAGACGGAGGGGCTGTCGGTGAAATGTTCGGGCCATTCCATCACGGGGCCCAGTTTGTTCGGTGTTTTCAGACGCTCGTAAAGCGCCTCCATCTCCACTTGGGAGATGGAGGCGTGCGAGCATCCCTTGTTAAAAGGGATCATATTCTTGCTCCTTTACTTAAATTAGCCGACCACGCCGGAACGCTCGACGCTTTCCACGAAGTAGCGTTGCAGCACCACGAAGAGCAGCACCAGCGGTGCCACGCAAAGCAGGGCGGCGATGGACGTGAAGTTGCTGGTGATGATCGGGTCATACTGCGAGAAGCCGGCGTATTCCGGATATTGCATAAAATACTGCGCGAAGCTCGCAGAGCCGATGCCGTTGGAGAGGTTCATAAACTTGTTGTCGTAGAGTGCGACATAGAACACGTCGTTCCACTGCCACACGAAGCTGAACAGCGTCACGGTGACGATAATGGTCACGGCGCCCGGCAGCATCACGGACAGGAAGGTGCGAATGTGTCCCGCGCCGTCCACCATCGCCGCCTCTTCCGTTTCTTTGGGCATACCCTTGAAGTACTGGCGGAACAGATAGATGAACAGACCTGCGCGAATACCCATACCGGTGGCAGACATCAGCATCATAGGCCACTGGGAGCCGACGAGCCCGAGGTTACTCCAATACATATAGGAGGAGAGCATCGTCAGCTGCGGCGGGATGATGAGGGTCGCCAGCACGAACACGAACAGGATATTGCGACCGGGGAAGTTATAGCGCGCAAACGCATAACCCGCAGTCAGGCAGGAGAACAGCTGCAACAGCGTCGCCAGCACGGACGTCCACAGGCTGTTGAGGAAGGCGGAGCCGTAGCTCATACCCTTGGCAGCGATCTCGATATTGATGAGGGTGAAGTTTTTCGGGATCCACAAAACGGAACTGTCATACAGGTCCTTGGGATCCATAAAGGTACGGGCGATCATGGTCAGCAAGGGATAGAGAATCACGAAGCTGAAACCCAGAATGAAGATGGTACGAATGATCGACCAGCCCCACTGTTTTGTCTTGCGCTGCGCTGTATACAGCAGACGGCGACGTTTGATATCGGTCATGGCTTTGTGTCCTCCTTTCTTATGCTTGATAGACCACGCGTTTGGAGATGAGCCACATACTCAAACCAACCAGCACCGCCAACAGCACACAATAGATCCACGCCATCGCACTCGACAGACCGAACTGGAAGTTCATACCGAATGCCGTGTCATAGATGTAGTCCATCGTTTCGTTGGTGGACATGGTGAAGTTGTCGATGAGGGTGTAGACCACGTTAACGATGATACTCGGTGAGACCATCGGGAAGGTGATCTTCCAGAACGCCACCCAGCCGGATGCGCCTTCGATGTAGGCGGCTTCATACAAGGACGGGCTGATGCTGTTGAGGCCCGCGAGGAAGATGAAGATCTGCACGCCCGACAGAGAGATCACGTTGTAGATCTGGTCAACGGGACCGGTGATGTAGCTGGTAACGGTTTCGGGAATGCCGATGTCCTGCAAAATCTTGACGAGGTTCATACTCTGCAAGCCCTGCATAGCGCCGATACCCTCTTGCATGGCGCCTTCCACCGCCACGTTGGAGGTGTCGGCGGTGGCAGCTTGGGTGGACAGGAACACGCCCGTACCCAAGATGACCGGCAGGAAGAAGATGGCCTTGGCAACGGCGTTGCCGTGGAACTTCTGGCGCAGCAGCACTGCCACGAAGAAGGAGAACACCATACACACAGGCACGTTGATGAGCAGGTCGAGCAGCGACTGCGTCACCAGCGGCAGAAACTCTTCGTCGCGTCTGATCGCTTCGACATAGTTGCCGAAGCCAACAGGGTCGCTGATATAGCCGCCCGCGGGGTTGGGCTGGATGTTATGGAAGCTCATCCAGACCGAGTGGGCGAAGGGATACGCAAAGAACAGCAGGAAACCGACGATCCACGGAATCAAAAACACGAAACCGAAGTAGTCGCGACGCCGCGTCAGGGCGCTTTTTTTCTTAAACATGGCCATATCACACGCCCTCCTTTCGCATCGCACTTGCTGCTTTGATCACGGTGCCGTCTTCCAGCGTGAAGTCTGCATCGGAATAGTTGACGAAAATGCTCATACCGTTGTCATAATCGGTGCGGTAGACCTCGGTAGCCAGCGAGGTGTGGTTGACCATCACCGCGTTTTGCACGGGCTCGAGCAGGTCTTCGAGGAAGGTGTAGCTCTCGGCCGCGCTGTCCAGCCAACGCTCGTAGTAAGCGGCATAGTAATCGGCGTCATCGTCGAAGCTCAGGCGGTCATCCTCGCGGAAGATGAACTGGAACTTCGGGCAGCCGCCGTACTCGGCGCATTTGAGCAGCGCGCGGTTGAAGTCCGCGTCGTAGTTGATGGCGGTGAAGGAATAGTTTGCGTAGCCGTGGTAGACCATCTGATAGAAGGGCACCGAGGCAAACGCCAGACTGAGGCTGGAGGAGGATTTCGGCACGTCGGTGAACAGTTGGCTGTGGCGTGCCGCCAGCTCGTTGGGAGAGGTCAGCATCACGCCGCCGGTCAGCTGCGACGCCATATCTTTGATGACGGCTGCCGCTTGCAGGCGGGAGGCTTCACGGGTGACCTCGTTGTCCTCGTTGAAGTCGCTGTAAGCGGTCTTGCCGAGGTCGGTCACGTTGAGACCGGTGATGTTCTGTGCTTTGACGTCCACCATCAGGTCGGAAACGACCGATTTCAGATAGGCGGGCGAGAGCAGATAGCGCATACCTTTGCCGATCGAGGAGCTGGTGACCACGTCATAGCCCGCGACCGAGCTCTTTTTGCTCGCGAGGTTGCGGCTGCTCAGGTTGTTGATGACCGACAGGCTTTCGTCGGGGGAGAAGGTGTTGAGCTTCACCTGCGGATAGACGCCGACGTTGTTGTCCTTGGCGTAGTTGAGCAGGTTTTGGAAGCCTTCTTTGCCACCGAGCACGCGGATGAGGTCGATCTCATTCGCCAGCGTCGGGTTTTCGCCGCCGTTCATCCAGCCGGCGAGCGACAGCTCAATGCGGTCGACGCCTTTTTCTTTCAACAGCTTGATGAGGGAGACGTTATCCTCGTAGGTGGTCATCGGCACGAGGGTCTCGTGCACAAAGCCCAGCGTGGAGATCTCGGTGTCGATGGCACCGATGGTCTCGAGGAACATCGGCAGCTCGGCTTCGCCGGAGAGCTTCGCGCGCTCGCCGGAGAGGTCGAGATAGTTGCGATAGACACTCGCCATACCGGAATAATCTGCCTTTTCTTTGGACAGGAAGATATAGCGCATCGCCGCGTCGCCCTCATAGAGGGTTTCGGAGGTGATGTAGAATTTGGAGATGCTGTCGGTGGCCAGACCGATGTTTTGGGTGGCGTTGAGCTCAAAGCCGATGGAGACGGTGCCGAAGTTGTCGACGAAGCCGGGTTTGACCACGTCCAGACGGGCAATCGCTTCGCTGTCTTCGATGACGGTGAGCACGCCACCGTTTTCACGGTGCAGACCAAAGAGCGGCAGCAGGCATTTTTCGCCCAGCGGGCTGTAGCCCGACTGGGGCAGGGCTTCTTCGCGGCCAAACAACGGCAGAGACACCTGACCGGTGCTACCGCTGCGCACATCCGCGTTGACCAACGCGCCCGAGCCGTCGGGGATCAGGAACCAGTCGGTCTTGTTGCCCTTTTTCATAGCACCGAAATATTCCAGCACGTCCATCGAGGTGATGAGCGCGTCTTCGGGATAGTCGATCTCGGTACCTGCCACGTACACACGCATGGAGTCGCCCTCCAGAACGTAGTGCAGCGGAATGGTGAAGCTGTTGTCGGGCTCTTCTTCCAGCGTCACACCGCTCTCCTCGTTATCCTGACGGAGTTCTTCTTCGGTGTAGTCGATCGCCGCGAACAGCTCGGCAAGCTCTTTCGCCTGTTTGACGGGCAGGTTGGGCTTGCGGGTGAAGCGGTCGCCGTTTTGGACGAAGCGGCGTTTGAGCAAGCTATCGTTGGCGCCGACAGCCTTCGCACGCGCGACCAGCTCGTTATAGCGGGTCAGCGTGAAGCCGTAAGGCACGCTCGACAGGTCGGGACGGGGGGTGCCGAACACATAGGTCACGTGCAGACCGTCCTTCACCTCAAAGGTGACCTGATTCTTTTGGAGAGAGTCGGCAAAGGAAGTAAACTGACCGATAACACCGGCCGACGAGATGGTGTTTACGGTGATCTGCGATTTGGCAGCCGCCATCTCGCCGTCGGCGGGGTTGGAGTGCCACCACTCGCCCGTGCGTTTGTCAAACACCGACACAGCAGCGGTCTCTTCCGCATAATACAGCGCAAGATAGTCGTTTTCCTGTGCCAGCTTTTTGCCTTCGATATCCGCCGCAGCGGGTGTGAGGGTACCCTTGTCGCCCATCGGCTTGTAATCGATCGGGGCTTTTTTCAGATCGCTCAGATCGGTCGGAGCGCCGGCGGGCGCGCAGCCCGCGAGCAGGGTGAGCATCAGAAGGACGGCGGCAAGCAATGCGCCGAAACGTTTTTTCGTGTTTGTCATTTCTACCGTCCTCCTTTATCGATATTGCAATTCTTGAATCACTGTATACACAAAACCGATAAGCTCGGAGAACAGTGAGAAGAACAGTACGCAGATGAAGCAGATGATGACCATCGCCACGGCGGTGATGATCACGGTGCCGACGGTTTTGCCCGCGGTGTATTCGTGGGTGTTCATCAACGCGCAGAACAGGAGCATTGCGACCCACACGATCGCCAGGGTGTTAAACAGCGTCACGTACATCATCTCGTCCGCGGTCAGCATATTGCTGATGATGGTCACGGGGATCTTGACGAGAATGAGCGGCAACAGGCAATAGCCGACCGCGTTGTAGGTCTGGATCAGGTTGCCCTTGCCTTCCATCAGGGTGGTGATGGAGAGGTTGCCCACCAGGAACAGCGCCAACGGCACCAGCACGAATTTGAGCTCGTGGATGATGTCGAGGTGACGGTCGGGCACGGAAGCGATCGCGAAGCCGCTCAGCGAGCGTTCCATTGCAAACGCCACGATGGTGAGCACCACGAACAGGGTCGCCACCCAAGTGCGGCCGCGTTTCTCATATTTGAGATCCCAGAAGCCGTCAAACGGGTGAAGGATGACGTAAAACGCATATTTCAGGCAGCCCAGCTTGCTGTCGGGCTGAATGGGATGGCGTTTGGTGATCGCCTTGATGACGCGCTTGATGATGACAAGCAGCAGGATCGCGCCGATGGCACCGAGGACCACCCAGGTGAAGTTCTTATTGAACCACGCGTCGCGCTGACGGCTGAAGGACTTGGTGTAGTTCGCCTGGTCGTTGGACTTGACGAAATACTCACTCGCGAGGTCATATTCTTCGAGCTGGTAGTACGCCTGACCCATCTTGGAATATGCCAGAACGAAGTGGCGGTTATATTGCAGCACGTTGTTCCAGCACACGATGCTCTCTTCATATTTGTCATCGTTGTAAAGCTGGATGCCCAGCGCGATCTGCTCCGCATAGGCGGTACGGCTGAAGATGGTGATGGTGCCGGTGATAGAGTCGGCGACCACGACCTGACCGTCCAGCAGCGCAATAGCGGAAGCGCGGGGGAAGGTGCCGGTCTGACCGGTGGAGCGACCACCGAACACGAAGAGCATATTACCGAACTCGTCATAGGCGAATACGCGACCGTATTCGGCGTCGAGACCGTAATAGATGCCCTCCTCGTCAACGGCGATGTCCACGAAGTCGGATTTGTTGCTGTTGACAGCGGACCCCGAAGCGAAAGAGCCGTTCACAACGCCGCTCACGGGAATCGAGCCCAGCGAGCCGCGGTTGAGGATATCGCCGCCCGTCGCGTTGAGGCGGCGGATGGAGTCGACCTCATCGGAAGCGAGGGACACGGTGTAGATAAAGCCGTCGGAGTCGGTGGTGAGGTTGGTGTATTCAACAGGGATAAACTTTTCCAGTTTTTCACGCTGTTCTTTGGACATCAGGTTTTTCCAGATGAGCGTCCACGGGTCGGCTTTGACGGGGATACTTCCCACGTAGCCGCTGAACGTGCCGTCCTCATAGAGCTCCATAATGCCT
>SVOU01000074.1 GCA_015066215.1 Oscillospiraceae bacterium
GTGCCGTCGCTGGCAGAAACCAGCTTGCGAAGAATCTTAACCGATGGAATGGAAAAGCGTTCCTCCAACTGCTCACGCAAGGAAATCGGCAGATTTGACATTTGATCAAAGGACGAAACGCCCTTATCCAGCCAATCACGCACTTGTTTGGCGCGAAACGCCGGAACTCCCAGAGAGAGCACGACTTCTTTTAGCTGTTCGGGCGTCAGAGCCCGAATATCCGGTCTTTCCAAATGCTCACCTCAAACCGTCCGTTCAAAACCGGCGATAAAAAAGCCGTCGGTCTCTTGCTGATGGGGAAACAATGTAATGTGCCAATGCGGTTTGCGTTCTGCCGCAGCAAATGCTTGCGGCAAAGGCAATATACGCGGCGAAAAATCAGGGTTTTCTTGCAAAAACCGCTTAACGACTTCTTCGTTTTCTGCAGGATTCAATGTACATGTGGAATATTGAAGCCAACCGCCCTTTTTCACCATAGCTGCGGAAGCTGTCAGTATGCGATATTGCAGAGCGGGTAGATCAGCGAACTCCGACGGGGTTTTATAGCGAATCTCGGGCTTGCGGCGAATCACGCCCAATCCCGAACAAGGCACATCGCAAAGAACGCGATCAAAAGTACCCATCCACTCATCAGGGCAAGGCAAAGAGGCATCTCGCCGGACCACCGTGATGTTCGCAACGCCCATTTGCGCTGCACGGTTACGGATAATCTCGCACTTTTTTGCATAGATATCGCCGGCAACGATCTCGCCGTCGCCGCGCAAATACTGGGCAATGGTCAAACTTTTGCCACCGGGCGCGGCACAGACATCAGCAACGCGTTGTCCCGCCTGAACACCCAAAGCGGCACAGGCAAGCTGCGAAGCCTTATCTTGATAATAGTAACAGATTTCTTCATCCATTTCAAGTAGGTTTCCCGCAAAAAAGCCGGAAACTTTCAGGCAACCGACAGGCTCGGACAATTCTTCAACAGTTGCACCCATTTCAATCAAACGCGCCGCAACTATCCTTGCGTCGGTTTTCAAGGTATTGACACGCAAATACGTTGGCGGCTCATCATTGATATGCGCCAAAATAGCCAGCATTTTTTCGCGACCATAGGCTTTTTGCCAAAACTTAATCCAATCCAGAGGACAAGAATAGCGCAACGAAAGATCGCGGTCGCTATCTCCCAATCCATCGAGCAACTCGCGATAACGGCGTGCAACCGCGCGCAACACGGCGTTAACAAATCCCGACGCCGCTTGTTGCCCCATCGACTTCGTCAACTTGACCGCTTCGTTCACCGCTGCCGAGTCAGGAACTTTATCCATATACACCAGCTGATACGCAGCAGTTTGCAAAATTGCCACCACGGCGGGATGTAGACGTTTGAGTGATTTGGAAGAGCAAGAAGAAAGCAAAAAATCAAGCGTTAAGCGGTGCTCGACGGTACCATAGATCAGCGCCGTTGCCAAGGCGCGCTCTTTGGGGTCCCACTCCCCTGTTTGGAGCAAATTATTGACCAGCAAGTTGGAATAGGCGTTTTGTTCATTCAAACGGCGAATCGCTTGTACTGCTACCAAGCGACCGCTGACCGCGCTCAACGGCGCCGTCTGCCGTTGACAATTAACAGCAGACGCAAAAAGTTCATCAGCGACAAAAACAATGCCGCCACATAGGTGAGTGCCGCCGCCGTCAATACACGGCGAACACCTTTTAGCTGTTCATCGGTAAAGCGACCTGTCTCACGCAAAGAAGCCATCGCACGGCGGCTGGCGTTAAACTCTACAGGCAGGGTGACCAACTGAAAAAACACCGCAAAACCAAAGCACAAAACGCCCGCATAGGCGAGAATATCATAGCTGAGCACCAAGCCCAGAATCACCAAATACATGGAAATGGATGAGGCAAAATTGGTGACGGGCACAATGGTCGTGCGCAAGCGCGCAGGGAAATAGCCATTGGCATATTGCAACGCATGTCCGGTTTCGTGTGCCGCAACGCCGACCGCTGACACCGTTGCCATATCTCGCACGGTATCCGACAGATGTATCGAACGAGAGCGCGGGTCATAATAGTCGGTCATAGATCCGGCAACAGGCACGATCGGCAGCTGCAAGCCATTGGCGTCCTGTATCATACGGGAAGCTGCCGCGCCGGTATAGGCACAGGTGTGTTGGCTGTACTTGTGAAAGACGCTTTTGACGCGAATTTGCACGATTAACGTCAAAATTACAGCAGGCAGTACCAACACCAGATACCAGTAGTCCATAAACCACCAGAACATACGCTTTTCTCCTTATTATTTCAGTAATTCTCCGACCGTGATCGGGTGACCGCACAAAAAGTCGGCAGCAGACATACGGCGTGAACCTTCATATTGCACTTCCAGCAGTTCCAAAGAGGTGCCACCGCCACAGGCAATTGTCAGCGGTTTTGTGGATACCACCGTTCCCGCGGGTGCATTACAAGGTGCGCCGACACGACTTACGTGTATTTTCAGTGTTTTCCCTGCAAACTGACAGGTTGCCGACGGCCACGGATTCAGACCGCGCACACGATTATGCAGAGTTTGGGCATCGTTTTCCCAGGAAATGGGGCTATAAGAACGGTCCAGCATCGACGCATAGCTGACAAGGTCTTCACCTTGCGGCGTAGGATTGACAGTGCCCGCTTCAAGCGCTTTAAGCGTTTCAATAAGCAAAGCTGCACCGTCCAAAGACAAGAGGTCGAACAGTTCCCCCGCCGTCATTGTTTCGGGGATGGCGCGACGAGATTGCAACAACATATCTCCCGTGTCCAATCCCACATCCATCAGCATTGTAGTGACACCGGACTCGGCATCACCATTGAGAACTGCCCACTGTATCGGTGCCGCACCGCGATAACGCGGCAATAGCGATCCGTGTACGTTCACGCATCCATAAGGCGGGATTGACAAAATTTCAGCAGGCAGAATACGACCATACGCCACCACCACGATCACGTCCGGCTTGCAAGCGGCGATAGTGTCCCGCGCTTCATCATTACGCAGGCTTTTGGGCTGATAAATAGGCAGACTTTTCGTAAGGGCATATTCCTTTACATCCGAAAACGCCATTTGCTGACCGCGTCCTTTAGGTTTATCCTCTCGGGTAACAACCAAACAAACCTCGTGGCCCGCTTCGACAAGGCTTTTTAACGAAGCAACGGCAAAGTCCGGTGTGCCCATAAAAACAATACGCATAGCAAACGGACTCCTTTACGTTTCTTCGGGATCGATCTTGCGGATCACGTGGCTTGTAAACAGCACACCGTTGAGATGATCCGTTTCGTGGCAAATGCAACGCGCTTTCAGATCTTCAGCTGTGATAAAAAAGTATTTCCCATAGCGATCCTGTGCTTTGAGCTTCACCTTGCGCGGGCGTTTGGTAATTCCCCACTCGTTTGGCAAAGACAGGCAACCTTCCGTTTCCTCCTGCACGCCTTTTTCGGACACGATTTCAGGGTTGATGGCCTCCACAAGTCCATCGCCAACGTCCATAATGAAGATACGGCGCAAAATGCCCACCTGCGGCGCGGCCAAACCCACGCCGTCGGCTTGGGCGAGCGTTTCACGCATATCGTCAAGCAATTGCCAAAGCCGCTCATCAAAGTCTGTCACGGGACGGCATACTTTATTCAAAATGGGGTCTCCGATTTTTACAATATTACGAATAGCCATAGTATTTCCTCCTCAAAGTAGGCTCAGTGGATTGATATCAGCAAACACACGTACGTCACTGCGGTCTGCGCGGCGGTTAAAATCCGCCAATAGTTGCGAGAGCATAGTGCGTAACTGAGAGTTGTTAACCGTTTTTATCAGCAATTTATAGCGATATTTCCCTGCCACACGCGCCACGATAGCGGGTGTCGGATCCATCGCGATCACGGGCACGCCCGCAAAGCGTCCCGTCACCTCTTGATGCAACAACCCCAAAAAGGCGCGCGCCGCCTCTTTCACAGCAGTTTCTTCCTTGCCGACAAAGCCAAACATGCACAGATCCGAAAACGGCGGATATTTCATCATACGACGCGCCGCAATTTCCGTTTCAAAAAAGCCCTCATAATCCTGCCTTGACGCCAGATCAAGAATGTAGTGATCGGGGGTGTACGTCTGTATGATGGCGCGTCCCGAATCGTCGCGGCGTCCTGCACGGCCAATCACCTGTGTCAGCAGCGAAAAGGTCGTTTCAAAGCTGCGATAATCCGTGCCGAAAAGGGCTTGATCCGCTGACAGCACGCCAACTAGCTCCACGTTGGGGAAATCGAGCCCCTTCGCCACCATTTGCGTTCCAATGAGGATATCGTATTCTCCTTTGGAAAAAGCGGCAAACTTTTGCTCATAGGCAAAGCGCGACATCGTCGTGTCTGCGTCCAAACGCAAAATAGACGCCTGTGGGAACCGCGCAGAAAGCTCTTCCTCCACGCGCTGCGTACCCAATCCCGTGTAGCGAATCTTATCCGACCCGCAGGTGGGACACAAGTGTGTCACAGGCTGTGTGTGCCCGCAATAGTGGCACATCAGCTGACGGTTGGCGCGGTGATACGTAAGTGAGATACTGCAAGATGGACAAGTGATAACGCCGCCACATTGTCGGCACGATACAAACGTGTTGTAGCCGCGACGGTTGAGCAGCAATACCACCTGCTTTTTCCTGGACAGGCACTCGTTGATTGCCCCCTCCAGTTTTGCGCCGATAATAGCATCGGGAGCTGTTTCTTCGCGCATATCCGCTATCTCCACCCGCGGCAAAGTCGCTTTGCCATAGCGTTCGCGCAAGGTATATAGCGTATAGCGTCCTGTGGTGGCGTTGTGGTAGCTCTCCACAGAAGGGGTCGCGGATGTGAGCAGCAATAATGCGTTGTGATAAACGCAACGAAAACGCGCCACATCCTTGGTGTGAAAACGCGGACTGGACTCAGATTTGTAGGTGTGTTCCTGCTCCTCGTCCATAACGATAAGCCCCAAATTGGAAAACGGTGCGAACACTGCCGAGCGGGTACCTACAACTATAGAAGCCTCTTCGCGGCGAATGCGTTTCCACTCGTCCACGCGCTCGCCGATCGCCAAGGAACTGTGCAACACCGCCACGCGGCGACCGTATTTCCCCAAAAACAACTGCATCATCTGCGGCGTAAGGGATATTTCGGGCACTAGTACTAACACCTGTTTTCCCTGTGCGATCACGTGGTCGATCAGGTTCATATATACACTGGTTTTGCCGCTGCCCGTTACGCCGTAAAGTAGCGCCGCCGAAGCTTTTTGGGTATCAAATTGCTTCTTGAGCCCCTCAAAAGCCTCCTGTTGCTCTTTATTCAAGGTGACAGAACGAATTTCGGGAAGTGGCTGTGCGGCATTCGTCGAGCGCAACACTTCGTGTTCAAAGCACTCGACCAAACGCTTTTTCTCCAGCGTTTGTATGACAACGGGAGTCACCGACGCAAAATAGCACAGTTCTTTCACCGAAGCCGCACCGCAATCACACAGTACGCGCAAAACGGAGCGTTGCTTATCGGTACATTTGTTGACCGCCACCATTTCGTTATAGGTTTCGGGGTCAAAAGCGATACGCACCATACGCACGGTTGCATCGCCAACGATACGCGCCGCGGCATCGGTACGCACCAACCAGCCTCGCGCCGTCAACTCCTCGGGAAGCGTGCTTTCGTTCGCAAGACCCAAAGAGCGCAACAGGCGTTCTCGCGGCACGTCCGCCTTGGCTGTTGCCACGCGCTGCAACAGTTCTCGCTCAACAGGCGGCAACAATGCCAAGCCGTCACCTGTCGGTGCTTGAAATCCCAAGCGATAGGTCGGCTTGATTTTCATATTTAAACCCGACGGAATGGTCGCACGCATGGCCTCAAACCACGTGCAAAAAGTGCGCTCTTTGAGCCAACAGACCAGTTTGAGCATCTCCTCATTGAGAAGTGGCTCACTATCCAGCACGTCAACAATAGGCTTTAGCTTGTCGCGTTTTTCCTCGGTGGTAATCTCCATCACAACGCCTTGCGTCTTGCGATTGCCACCACCAAACGGCACCAGCACGCGACAGCCGACCTGCAACCGGGCAAACGCATCGGGAATGACATAGCTATACAACTTATCAAAATGATAAGATGCCTGTTCTACCGCCACTTTGGCAATTGGTAACAGCAGCACAGACATCCCTCCTTTTGTTCTTGTTAATAGCAAATAAGCAAATTATTCGTTGCCAAACACGTAGTCACCGCGTTTAAAATCCTCGATAGCCAAGCTGACGGTTTTTTCGTTCTGGTGTTCGCCGCTCGCTTCCGCTTCAACAGCAATATCGCGTGCGCGCTTGGCAACACCGATAACAACGGCGTAACGGCTGTTTTCTCCTTTGAGTTGTTCAATGTCAGTAGGTTTAAGCATTGTTCATTACCTCCATAAAATTGGTTTTCATTCTGTTATAGCGAAGCGATTCCGCTTCCAAAATGGCTTGCAGACGCAAAACCGCTTTGTCGACGTCATCGTTGATGACCAAGTATTGATATTTCTCGGCAGTTGCGAGTTCTTGTTTGGCGGCCGCCATACGACGCAGAATAACCTCTTCCTCTTCCGTTCCGCGACCGCGCAGGCGGCGTTCGAGTTCCCCGATCGAGGGAACACCCACGAAAATGGACACGTGATCAGGACAGGTTTGCATCACTTTCAGTGCGCCTTGCACTTCAATTTCCAGTATCACGTTCTTCCCTGCCGCCAGGCACTCCTCCACGTAGGGCGCGGGCGTACCGTAATAGTTGCCGCTGTACTCCGCATATTCCAACAGCTCGTTGGCAGCAATCATCCGTTCGAACTCTTCGCGGGTGCGAAAGAAATAGTGCACGCCGTCAACGTCGCCCGGACGAGGCTTGCGAGTGGTTGCAGACACCGACAGCACCGTGTCGGTGCGCTCTGCCAAAAAGCGAGAAAGTACCGTGCCTTTGCCGCAACCGGAAGGACCGGAAAAAATGATGAGCATACCGCGTTTATTCGTCATCGTCGGCATCCTCCTCGCTGTTATGCTCGATGAAACGGTTGGCAACCGTTTCGGGCTGCACTGCCGACAAAACGACGTGGTCGCTGTCCATAATCAACACAGCGCGAGTACGTCTGCCGTAGGTAGCGTCGATCAAGCTACCGCGATCCTTGGCGTCCTGGATAATGCGCTTGATGGGCGCGGATTCGGGGCTGACGATCGCAATCATACGGCTTGCGGAAACCATATTGCCGAAACCA
>SVOU01000075.1 GCA_015066215.1 Oscillospiraceae bacterium
CCGTGCACAGGTCGCATATATCACAGCCGCCCGACGAAGTCGCATAGCCGCCACGGCGGTTTTGCTCCATCTGTGCCACCGCCGCCCGATATTCCGCGTTTTGCGGATCCAAACGGTAAGCGGTCACAAAGCAGGTGTAGGCATCGTCCAGCCAGCCTTTGCGATACAGCACGCTGCCTTTCAAAAAGTGCCACTCTGCGTCACGCTCGCCCTGCGGAATGCCGTCGAGCAAGGTTTGTGCGTCATATATACGCCCTGCGTTGATCAGGCGGCGGATGTCCATATAGCGGGACTGACCACCCTGATAGGTGCGCCCGCCCGCAGACTGTCCGCCCGCGCCCGACGCGCCGCCCTGACGCCGCTCTTTCATAATGGCGTCGTAGGCATCGTTGATCTCCTGCATTTTTTCCTGCGCCAAGTCCGCTAACGGGTTGTTGGCGTAGTTATCGGGGTGATATTTTTTTGCCAGCTCGCGATAGGCGGCTTTCACTTCCGCATCCGTCGCGTTGGGGGATACACCCAAAACCTGATAGGGGTTTGTCACACTCATATCGTTTCTCCCTTTTTGTGGGGCGTTATCAGTTGCCGCCCGACAAGCGGCATACCCTGTGTCAAAATATTACGCAAAATGCCGTCAAAACGGTGGACAGTCAACAGTTCATAGGCGGCGATACATTCGCCAAGACTAATGTTGAGCGAAGCGGTGCCGCGCTCACGCAACGCGGCAATATCTGCACCGTCTGCGGTGAGTCAATAGGGATTGAAAATGCCCGTTTTGCGGTCGGTTTCCAAATCATCCACCGCATCCGCAAGATAGACCCAGCGTCCCAGACAATAGCCAAACCGCGAAAGCACCCGCTCGCTGCGCTCGTCTGCCGCCAACGCCGCCAAAAGTGTGGCCATCAGCTTTGCCGTCGGCTCAGCGGCGGCGTCCACCGACGATGTGTTTTCACGCTCCACCGTCTGCTGTGCCGTCATATAGTTTTCCATCGCGACGGCGGCTTCGGGTTGCGCCTTTTTGGCTTTTCGGTAAGCACGCGCAAACAAGCCTTGCAAGACGGTCGCGCCAACACGTCGCCAAAAGCGACCGTCTGTGCGGTCATCGCGACACTTGCTGTAAAACATCAGCATCGCGATATCCGCCGCTCTGTCCAGCGCCTGCGTCTGCTGACAGCGTAGACAGCGGCGTGTCGGCATAAAGGTGCAACGGCTGTTCTTGAAGGTTATCTCGGGGTCTTCCAGCGCCATTTGCAATAGTGCCAAAAAGGTAAAATCGTAGTTAAGGGTGAAACGCGCCAAAAGCCCGTACCGTTTGCCCAGCCGCTTGCACAGGGTGCAATACACGCCGCGATACTGTTCCGCTTCCTTCACTTTCAGTTCAGGGCGAAACGCCTGCACATACCCAAACATCCCTTTTCACACCCTTGTTCTTTATTCCTATCATACACCAAAAACACGTGCTTTGTATGACGGAATTGTAAATTCCCTTGAACAGCTTTAACCGCGGCTGAATTCCGCCAGTCGCAAGGCGGGGTTGTGCTCCTCTGCCCAGTTGATATTCCAACTGCTGGTGAACAGAAGCAGCGGGCGCCCTTTGAGATCCTGCACGATGCGGGTGTCCGAGCTGATGTTGAGCGTTTTGGGGTCGAGATCTTCGTTTTCGATCCAGCGCAAGTAAGAATAGGCAAGCGGCTCCATACGGATGTCCACGCCGTATTCGTTTTTAAGGCGGTATTCCAGCACTTCAAATTGCAGCGTGCCGACTACACCGACGATAACCTCTTCCATACCGCCACCCGGCTCTTGGAATATCTGAATGGCACCCTCTTGCGCGATCTGCATAATGCCCTTGACAAACTGCTTGCGCTTCATCGTATCCGTCTGGCGCACGCGCATAAAATGTTCGGGCGCAAAGGTGGGAATTCCCTCAAAGCAGAATTTCTTATTGCCCGCCGTGATGGTGTCACCGATAGAAAACACACCCGGATCAAACACGCCGATGATGTCGCCGGCATAGGCTTCGTCGATAACCTCGCGCTCTTGCGCCATCATCTGTTGCGGTTGAGAAAGCTTCATTTTTCGGCCGCCTTGAATATGGTTGACTTCCATTGATTTTTCAAATTTACCTGAGCAAATGCGCATAAAGGCGATACGGTCGCGGTGCGCCTTGTTCATATTGGCTTGGATCTTGAACACGAACGCAGAAAAGTTGGGATCCAACGGGTCAATGACGCCGCAGTCCGCCTTGCGTGACAAGGGCGGCGGTGTCATCTGCAAGAAGTGCTCCAGAAACGGCTCCACACCAAAGTTGGTGAGCGCCGACCCAAAGAACACGGGGGTCAACTTGCCCGCGTGTACGGCGTCAATGTCAAAGGCGTCGCCCGCACCGTCGAGCAGCTCCACGTCGTCTGCCAGTATGCGATATTTCTCTTCGCCGATGACCTGTGCCAGCGCGGGATCGGACACGTCCGCTTCCACCATCGCCGCCTCATATTTACCGCCGGGGTTGGCGGTGAAGGTGAGGATCTTGCCCTGCTCGCGCATATAGACGCCCTTAAACTCCTTGCCGGAGCCGATGGGCCAGTTGACGGGATAGGTCTGGATACCCAGCACGTTTTCAATCTCTTCCATCAACTCATACGGATCACGCGCCTCGCGGTCCATTTTATTGATAAAGGTAAAAATCGGAATGTTGCGCAACACGCACACCTTAAAAAGCTTGATGGTCTGTTGCTCAACGCCCTTGGAGCCGTCGATAACCATCACCGCGGCATCCGCCGCCATCAGCGTGCGATAGGTGTCCTCGGAGAAGTCCTGGTGACCGGGGGTATCCAAGATGTTGATGCAAAAGCCCTCATATTCGAACTGCAATACCGAGGATGTCACCGAAATACCGCGCTGCTTCTCAATCTCCATCCAGTCAGACACCGCGTGTTTCATATGCTGCTTGCCCTTGACCATACCTGCGGACTGAATAGCGCCGCCGTAAAGCAAAAACTTCTCGGTCAGCGTGGTTTTACCAGCGTCAGGGTGCGAAATAATCGCAAAGGTGCGCCGCCGCACGATCTCTTGTTGTAACGTTGCCAAAGATATTCCTCCAAAGGCGTCTATACTGCGCCGTTATTTGCACATACAGGAAATATTTTACCGCATTTGCGCAAAATAATCAAGACTTTTGCTATGTAATATCAGGATTTCGCAATTCTTCTCGCTTTTTCGTTGCATTTTACGGGAATATCGTCTATACTAATAGGTAGGAGTGTGATAGATATGACCTACACCTATAAAACACGCGGCACCTGTGCCAGCCAGATCAGCTTTGAACTTAACGGTGACGTGGTGTCTAACGTAAAATTCGTCGGCGGTTGCCCCGGCAACCTGCAAGCCATTCCCCGCTTGGTCGAGGGTATGACCGTGCAACAGGTGACTGAACGCTGTGAGGGAATTCGCTGCGGTATGAAATCCACCTCGTGCGCTGACCAGTTGGTCAAGGCGCTGGGCGAAGCGCTTGCGCAGATGAATGCCGAAAAGGATGCCACCGCGCAAAACTGACCCTGCGGGGTTGACAAGCGCAGGCAATTGTGGTATCTTGATAAGCAACAAAGGATAGAGGCGCGGAAGGTCAAGAGTATCCCGTTTGGTGTGTCCGGCAGGGCGAGATCACGGGTGAAAGGGGTCGGCCGCCGAAGAGGGTCGTGGGCACACGGCTGCTCTGGTAAGACGGAACAACATCCGGCTTACTGTCGCTTTTGCGGAGGGCTATCCAAAACGGACGTTGCCGTTTTGCGTACAGCCGATCTCCGATCGGCTGTTTTTATATGCCTCACCACTTGTGAGAAAGGATGTCCAAAATGATTTGTGACAACATTGCGGTCAACGCCGCAGGCCACTTGACTTTTGCTGGGTACGATACGGTCGAGCTGGCAGAAAAATACGGCACGCCCCTGCTGTTGATGGATGAGGAGCGTATTCGTCAGAACGTGCGCACCTACAAGCAGGCGATGGCGGACTTCTTCCCCGCCGGCTCTGTGCCCGAGTTTGCGAGCAAGGCATTTTCTTGCAAGCAGATCTATCGCATTATGGCGCAGGAAGGCATTGATATTGACGTGGTATCGTCGGGCGAGTTATACACCGCGCTGGCGGCGGGTTTTCCTGCTGAAAACTGCTTTTTCCACGGCAACAACAAGACCGATGCCGATTTGCGTTTCGCGATGGACAGCGGCGTGGGCTATATCGTGGTGGACAGCTTTTGGGAGTTGGACGCGCTGGACGAGATCGCCGCCGACAAGGGTATCACGCAAAAGATCCTTTTGCGTATCACCCCCGGTATCGATCCTCACACCAACCAAAAAATCAACACGGGGTCGGTGGATTCCAAGTTCGGTGTCACGTTGGAAAACGGACAGGCGGAAGTGTTCGTGAGAGAGGCGCTGGCAAAGCAGCATTTGCAGCTTTGCGGCTATCACTGCCACGTCGGCTCGCAGGTGTTCGACTCCGAGGTGTTCTGCGACGCCGCGCGTATTATGCTGCAATTCGTGGCGGAAATGCAGGTGCAATATAACTACCTCCCCACGATGCTCAATCTCGGCGGCGGTTTTGGCGTGCGCTATCTGGAAAAGCAGCCCACCGTCGACTATCGCGCCCGCATCAAAGAGGTTGCGGACTGTGTGCGCGAGGTTTGTGCCGCGCTGTCTATCCCTATGCCGCGTATTATGATGGAGCCGGGGCGCAGTATGGTCGCAGACGCGGGTATGACGCTTTACACCGTCGGCGGTGTCAAGGAGATCACCGGCTACAAAAACTACGTGTCGGTAGACGGCGGTATGACCGACAACCCGCGCTACGCGCTGTATGAGGCTCCCTACACCCTTATGCTCGCTTCACGCGCGGATGCGCCCGTAGACTACACCGCGTCGGTGGTGGGACGCTGCTGCGAAAGTGGCGACGTTATACAGCCGAACGTGCGCTTGCCCCGTCCCGAACGCGGTGATATTTTGGCAGTACTCACCACCGGTGCCTATAACTATTCTATGTCTTCCAACTATAACCGTGTGCCTCGTCCGCCCGTCGTTATGCTCAATGCCGAAGGCGACTATCTCGCAGTCAAGCGTGAAACGGTAGAAGATATTTGCCGACTGGATGTCTAAAAAAATAAAAAGCCCTTGCACCAATCGGTGCAAGGGCTTTTTTTATAGCGATTTGAGATCGTAAGGGGTCGTCTGATAGACGAAATAGTTGAGCCAGTTTGTATACAGCAAATTGCCGTGCGACCGCCAGTTGACGATAGGCGGCTTTGTGGGGTCGTTGTCAGGATAGTAGTTGACGGGCGGCGCAATCGGTGCGCCTGCGGCAACGTCGCGGCGATACTCACCGTCGAGGGTAAGCGGATCATATTCCGCGTGACCCATAACGAATATCTGCCGACCGCCTTTGTTGGAGATAATATGCACGCCCGCTTCTTCGGAAGAAGCCAAGATACGCAGACGCGGCTCCGCCTCAATATCGGCGCGATCAACGGTGGTATGGCGAGAGTGCGGTACGTAAAACACGTCGTCAAAGCCACGGAGCAAGATGGATTGGCGATAATCCGCTTTGTGCGGAAAAACGCCGAACATCTTCTGCGGCAACGGCTTTTTGTCGATGCCATAGTGATAATACAGTCCCGCCTGCGCGCCCCAACAGATGTGCAGAACGCTTTGCACATTAGTACGGCTCCACTCCATAATGGTGCAGAGCTCCTGCCAATAGTCCACCTCTTCAAACGGCAAGTGCTCCACAGGCGCGCCCGTAATGATCATACCGTCGAATTTCTCATCTTTCACGTCATCAAACGTCTTGTAAAACGCTAAGAGGTGATCCATCGCGGTATTCTGCGACACGTGGGTAGTCGTGCGAATAAGCGTGAGTTCGATCTGCAACGGCGTGTTGCCGAGCATACGCGAAAGCTGGGTTTCCGTTTCCACCTTTTTGGGCATCAAGTTTAACACCAGAATACGCAACGGACGAATGTCCTGCGTAATGGCACGAGTCTCTGTCATCACGAAAATGTTTTCATCCGTCAGCGTTTGTACCGCAGGCAAATCGTTGGGAATCTTAATGGGCATAAACGCCCTCCTTTATGTTTTAGTAAGAAATCAGACAGCTGCGAGTGCTTGCTCCACGTCGGCAATCAGGTCGGCACTGTCCTCCAAGCCGCAGGACAGACGCACCAGATCGGGGCCAACGCCGGCGGCGACCAATTCCGCATCGCTGAGCTGGCGGTGGGTTGCGGTCGCGGGATGCAAACAGCAAGAACGTGCATCTGCCACGTGCGTTTCAATCGCCACAATGCGCAGACCTTCCATAAACTTCGCCGCCGCGGCTCTGCCGCCTTTGACGCCGAAGCTGACCACGCCGCAAGTGCCGTTGGGCAGATATTTCTGAGCAAGCGCATAATCGGGGTTGGATTCCAGACCGGGATAAGTCACCCACGCAATCTTCTCGTGGTTTTCGAGATAACGTGCCATCGCCAAGCCATTTTCGCAATGGCGTTTCATACGCACGTGCAGGCTTTCCAGACCGAGATTGAGCAAGAAGGCATTCATCGGCGCGGGGGTCACACCCAAGTCGCGCATCAGTTGTGCCGTTGCTTTGGTGATATAGGCACCTTCTAAGCCAAAGCGCTCGGTGTAGGTCACGCCGTGATAGCTCGCATCAGGCGTGCAAAGACCGGGGAATTTGTCGGCATATTTCGTCCAGTCAAAGCGGCCCGAATCCACGATCGCACCGCCCACCGCAGAGCCGTGACCGTCCATATACTTGGTGGTGGCGTGGGTGACGATATCCGCTCCCCACTCAAAGGGGCGGCAGTTGACGGGCGTCGGGAAGGTGTTGTCGATAATCAGCGGCACACCGTGTGCGTGCGCGGCATTAGCGAAGCGTTCAATATCCAGCACCGTCAGCGCAGGGTTGGCAATCGTCTCACCAAATACCAGTTTGGTTTCTGGACGGAACGCCGCTTCCAGTTCCTCATCCGAGCAGTTGGGATCCACAAAGGTCGTGGTGATACCCATACGTTTGAGGGTCACGGAGAACAGGTTAAAGGTACCGCCGTAGATGGCAGAGGAGGACACGATGTGGTCACCACAACTGCAAAGATTGAAAACCGCCAAAAAGCTGGCTGCCATACCGGAGGAAGTGAGCATCGCGGCGGTACCGCCTTCCAGCTCACAAATTTTCGCCGCCACCGTATCGGAGGTGGG
>SVOU01000076.1 GCA_015066215.1 Oscillospiraceae bacterium
GCCCGATCGCGATGTGCTGGCAGAGGTGACCAATATTTACGACGTTATGGGCGTTTGCGGCAACGGTGCTGACAGTGATGCATTGAAAGAGGCAGGCGTTGCCGATGCTGAGCTGTTTATTGCTGTCACCGGCTCTGACGAATTGAATATGCTCAGTTGTTTTCTCGCAAAACGGCTCGGCGCAAAGCACACCATCGCGCGCATTCGCAACCCTGAATATAACGACAGCTCGCTCAACTTCTTGAAACAAGAACTCGAGCTTTCCATGGCTATCAACCCCGAATCGTTGGCCGCACGCGAGCTTTATCATATTCTCAAGCTCCCTACGGCGGCGAAAATCGAAACCTTTTCCCGCGGAAACTTTGAAATGATCGAGTTGCGTTTAAAAGACGACTCGCCCATTTTGGGTGTACCTCTCAGCGAGCTGCGCAGTCGTTATGATATCAAGTTTCTCATCTGCGTCGTGCAACGCGGTGACGAGGTGTATATCCCTGGCGGCAACTTTGTGCTGCAAGCAGGCGACCACATCGGCTTGACCGCTTCCCCGTCGGAGATTCAAAAGCTGGTGCGCGCTTTGGGACTTTTCTCAAAGCAAGCAAAATCTGTGATGATACTCGGCGGCAGCCGCACAGCCTATTATCTGACGCGCCGCCTGTTGGCAAGCGGCTCCGACGTCAAAATCGTCGACAAGGACCGCACGCTTTGCGAGGAATTGTGTTTGTCCCTGCCCAAAGCAGTTATCATCAACGGCGATGGCACGCATCAGGAGTTGCTCTTGGAGGAAGGCTTGCAGGATATGGATGCCTTTGTTTCTCTCACGGGCATTGACGAGCAGAATATTCTGCTTTCCTTCTTCGCCTCTGCGCAAGACGTTCCTAAGGTAATCTCCAAAGTCAACAGCCCTGAGTTGAGTGCTATGGCTGAACGGCTGGGTCTTGACTGTGTCATTTCTCCCCGCAAGATCATTGCGGACGTGCTGGTGCGTTATGCACGCGCGCTGCAAAACTCAATGGGCAGCACCATTGAAACGCTTTACTCCCTTATGGACGATCAGGTGGAGGCGATTGAGTTTTTGGTGCAGGACGAGCCGTCGCTCGTCAACATTCCGCTCAAGGATCTGCAGCTCAAATCCGATATTCTGATTGCAGGTATTATCCGTCAAAGAAAGCCCATCATTCCTACCGGTAACGACGCCATTCTCCCTAACGACAGGGTTGTGCTTCTTGCCGCAAGACAACACATTCAAGAACTCAAAGATATCCTCAAATAAGGAAGGACCGTTATGAACAAACGAATGGTTTTTCACATGATCGGTCAGATCATTAAGCTGGAAGCTGCTGTATTGCTGCTTCCGACGGTGGTTTCTCTGATCTATAAAGAAGAATGTCTGTGGTCATTTCTCATCACCATCGCCGTCGCGCTGATCGTAGGCTTTGCACTCACCCTCATCAGCCGACCAAGAAACCACGTCATTTTCTCCAAAGAAGGCTTTGTCATTGTGGCACTGTCTTGGCTGTCGCTGGCGGCCATCGGCGCACTCCCGTTCTTTTTGAGCGGTGAGATTCCGTCGTATATTGATGCGTTCTTTGAAACTGTCAGCGGCTTGACCACCACCGGTGCCTCCATACTGACCGATGTGGAAAGTTTGAGCCACGGCTTGCTATTTTGGCGCAGCTTTACCCACTGGATCGGCGGTATGGGCGTTTTGGTGCTGATTATGGCCATCGTTCCGTCAGTTTCGGGACGAAATATGCACGTTTTGCGTGCGGAAATGCCCGGTCCTGTTGTCGGCAAGCTGATGCCGCGCATCCGTGATACCGCCAAAATACTGTATATCATCTATCTTGTGATGACTGCCGTACAGATCATTTTACTTTGGTGCGGTGATATGAACCTGTTTGGCAGCATCGTCCACGCATTCGGCACCGCCGGCACGGGCGGTTTTGGCATTATGTCTAACAGCATAGCGGGCTATAGCCCTTATTCCCAATGGGTGATCACCATCTTTATGCTACTGTTCGGCATCAACTTTAACCTTTATTATCTGATTTTGATTCGCCACATTCGTGATGCACTCAAAAGCAGCGAGCTGTGGGTGTATCTCGGCATTGTCGCCGCCGCTTGTATAGCTATCGTGATCAACATCTCTCACCTATATGACTCATTTGGCGAAACATTGCGTACAGCCGTTTTTCAAGTTTCCTCCATTATCACCACAACCGGTTATTCTACAACCGACTTTAACGCTTGGCCTCAGCTGTCAAAGGGGATCTTACTTCTGTTGATGTTCATCGGTGGCTGTGCCGGTTCGACCGCAGGAGGACTGAAGATTTCACGTATTCAACTACTTTGGGGCACGGTCAAACGAGATCTGCGGCGACTTATTCATCCGCGATCCGTCGGCGTTATCAAAATGGATGGTAAACGTTTGGATGAACCCGCCATCCACGGCACCTCGGCTTATTTCATCATCTACTTTGCGTTATTTGCTCTGGGATTTTTGTTGTTGTCTTTTGAACCCTTTGGCTTTGAGACAAACTTTTCTGCGATGGCCGCCTGCTTCAACAACGTAGGACCCGGTTTTGGTTTGGTAGGCCCCATAGGAAGCTATGCAGCCTATTCCCCTTTCTCAAAACTGGTTTTATCAGCCGCTATGCTGTTTGGTCGACTGGAAATCTACCCACTGCTGTTTGTCTTGATACCTTCCACCTGGACAAAGAAATAACAAAGAAGCACACACCGTCAGGTGTGTGCTTCTTCTTCATCGATTGGCTTTAAGTGTTGCAAACAGCTTGGTATTTTTTGCTTTCACGCGGGAGATGATGCAGCCCTCACAATAGGTCAGCCACGTCCATTTCAAACGCAGCGGTATCAGCATAACCCGCATCTTGAAACTGCGTGGACGCATCTGTTTCAAGTAGCGGCGCGTTCTGGCAGCTAAAATCATTGCGCGGATACTGGCTTTTTTCTCTTTTTTAGATAACGCACAAGCGGCATTGGTGACATTTTCCACGCACCCGAGCAACCGCTCGATATAGCGACGCGCCAAAAATTCGCGGCTTTCTTCCGTGTCCAGTCCCCAATAGGTGAACAGTTCCTCCATCCAGCCTTGCTCTTCTTCGCGTTTATCATACATTTGCGCCACATATTTGGCGGTTTCCGACTCGGCACGCGCGCGGATGAAATGGTAATAGGCCTTTTCGGTGATGACAACGCGCTCAACGTCGCGAATCACGCTCATATTGAACGGGAAATCATCCCAAAACGTTTGCGGAAAGCGCAGGTTGTTTTCCAGGATATAGGACGCTTTGTAAAGCTTGTTCCACGGCGTATACAGCAGGTTGCGGTCAAACAGTTGCACCGCAACCTTGCGGAATGCATCGGCATTTTCGCACACAGTATCGACGTAGGTATTCTTTTGCGTGACGAACTCGTTTTCATTGTAATAGGTGTCGATATAATATCCGCTCACCACATACTGCGCATCGTGTTCCTCAGCCAAACGAACCATATCTTCAAGCATAGTCGGCTCTGCCCAGTCATCAGAGTCTAAAAAGTAAAAATATTTGCCGCGCGCGCGTTCAATAGCCACGTTGCGTGCCGACGGTGCACCGCCGTTTTCTTTGTGGATGACCGTGATACGGCTATCCTGTTCTGCATATCGGTCACAGATCTCGCCGCTTTTATCGGGTGTTCCGTCATCAACGGCAAAAAATTCGAAATGCGGATAGGTCTGTTGCAATATGCTCTCAATCGCTCGTCCCACGTATTCTTCAACCTTATAAACAGGCATAATCACACTAACAAGAGGCTTGTCCATAAAACGACTCCTTTTATCTTGTATACGATGCGCAACCGAAAATCTTTACAAACAACAGTATATCACTTTTTCTTAAAATGTGCAAGAAAAAAGCAAGGCATTGTAAAATGCCTTGCCTTGTTGTTATCCACACACAGGGATAATCAGCATACAATTTTTGACCAGTACATCCTCATCAAGATTGTTTTCCGCCATAATGGATTCCACCGAGGTGCGGCAGCACTTGGCGATCTCCCACAGGGACTCGCCCTCGTCGGCATAATACAGTTTCAGTGCCGTACGGCGCGGCGGATAAGCAACGCTCTCGTCAGCGGAAATTTTTGTCAAACAGGATATCGATTGGCTTTCTACCCACTGACAGGTGAGTAAAATATCCACGCGGACCTCCAACTTGCTGCCATTTTGCGAAAAATCGGTTCGCAGTACGCACGTTTTTGCCTTGACCGTCCCCTTTTGCGATTGGCAAGGCAGCGTATACTCCGCTGTGCGCTCATAATATCCAACCTGCCCGTCTTTATCGCGTGCCAGCATAAACATTTGGATATGTCCCTCAATAACACCGCCGGTTACCGTCATACGATAGTTTGGCGGTGACAGCTCTGTCCACACGTCAAGCACCTTGTCAACGCTTTCCGCTGGCAGGTCAACCGTCTCTTTGACGGTGTGTCGCGTGATGTCCTGCGCACAGATATTTTCAAAACTGACCGTGCGCGTTTCCTGCTGAACGGGACACTTGGCGGAATAGGCATCCGTTAAAACCGCCTGCGGTGTCGTGCGATAACCGCAGACCGAGGCGTTCACCTTGATGGATACCGTCAGAAGCGTATTTTCGCCCGCCTGGTTGGGCGTTATACGTATATCTTGCGCCGCCACCGACATATCAACACAGCAGAGGAGTTCGTCTTCCAACCCTTCTGCATCAAACAACTGACTGAACGGTATCTCGTGTGTCACTTGCTCTGTATCACTCTCATCCCCTGCCGTCAAATAGATATTTTTTAGGCAGAGAACACCTTTGAGTACCAACTTACCGCCCATAATACGCGGAGGTTCGGTCTGAATACCACACGCGGTGCGCAGTAGCGTTTCCACAGGCGCGCGCGAACCGATGTCCAGCACTTCGTTGATGGTAAAGCTCTTTTCTGCCACCGCCATCGGCACGCTGCTCATCATATCTTTGCGGCGCACGAACAAGCCATCGTCGTTTACATCAGTCAACAATGGTACTGCTGTGGCACAGCACAGCCGCAGGTGTATACTAAATGCGCCGTGAATATCCAAGCGGCGCGGGCTGGTGGCGCGGCAGTTGACATATTCCACAGCTGTGTCCAAGGTGTAGGTCGGCATTGTACCGACACCGTTTTTTAGTGTAAACATACTCGTAAAGGGCTGGGAAAACTCGCACACACGCACGTTTTTTCGCTCTTCGTCCAGATACAGCACCCGAATCGACACAGTCCCCTCCGCCGTCAATCGATCGGCGCTGAGTTGGCGAGATTGTATGTACGGGGTGACGTTACATTTGAGCACTGCCGCAATATCGGGACAGTATTCGGGAAGCAAAAAATCCCCATCGATCGGCCGCTCGTCCCTGTCGTCATATACGCACTCGTTAACCATTACAGAATTGTTCGGTAGAAATTCCATTTTCAATCGCTCCTTTTCATTCCATTGTGTCACTATCACTATATGTCCAAAAAGTGAGCGATATACCTTTGCACGCGGTTTCATTGCAATTTACAGGCGATTGTGGTATACTGAGAAAAACGCAAGACGATCGAAAGGTGGAAGATATATGTCCGTTGCATTGATCACCGGTGCTTCATCCGGCATCGGTATGGAATTTGCGCAACAGCTGGCACAGGCACAGGAAGTTGATGAGTTTTGGCTGGTTGCACGCCGTAAAGACCGTTTGGAAGCACTCGCCGCTTCGTTACCCGTTCCCTGCCGTGTCATCGTTGCCGACCTTGCCTGTGAAGACGGTATCAGCGCGCTCAAGACCGCGTTAGAGGCAGAGAAACCTTCGGTCAAATGGCTCATCTGCGCCGCAGGATTTGGCGTTTTCGGCAATTATGCGCAAGTACCCGAAAAGCAAGTACTCGGTATGATCGACGTCAACGTGAAGGCTTTGGTACGCGTCACCTATATGACCATCCCTTATATGCCCGCGGGTGGACATGTTCTGGAAATGGGCTCAGGCTCGTGCTTCACACCGTTGCCTAACTTCAACGTCTATGCCTCTTCCAAGGCGTTTGTGTTGCATTTTGGCAAGGCGTTGCGCTATGAGGTGAAAAAGCAAAAGCTCACCGTCACGGTGTTTTGTCCCGGTTGGGTGGATACGGAGTTTTTGGGGTTAGCACAGCCTGAAGGTGCCAACGGTCCCAAATCTATGAAACCGCTGCTAAAAGTAGAGCCGATCGTCAAAAAAGCTATCCGCGCTTGCCGACGCGGGCGCGTGATGTGCGTCACCAACTGGTACACCAAGATGCAGCACGTGCTGTTCAAGATCTTGCCCGATTGCATTTTGACAAAGTTGTGGCTCAAAATGCAACGAAACGCATAAAGACGCAAAAAGTCCCGCCCAAAGGCGGGACTTTTTATTAGTCTTCTTTTAGCAACTGACGATACAGGCGGATATACTCGTTGGCGGAGCGTCCCCAACTGAAATCGCACTCCATCGCCCGTTTGACCAGCACGGGCCACAGTTCCTTATCTCTGTAAGCATCCAGACCGCGTTGAATCGCATAGAACATATCGTCCGCGTTGTAGGTTTTGAATGTAAAGCCATTCCCCTTGCCATCTCCGCAATCCTGAATACTGTCTTTCAAGCCGCCCGTTTCGCGCACGATCGGCACCGTGCCATAGCGGCAAGCCACCATCTGTGACAGACCGCACGGCTCACTCTTGGACGGCATCAGGAACAAATCCGCACCGGCATAGATTTTTCGTGCCAATTCAGGCACAAAACCCGCGCAATAGCAGAACTTTTCGGGATAACGACTTTGTGCTTCGCGGAAGAAGTTTTCAAACGTCCACTCGCCCGAGCCGAGAATGACGACCTGCACATCCTGTTTCATCAGATCGTCAAAAATATACTTGACAAGGTCAAGACCTTTATGGGACACCAACCGCGTCACCATACCGATCAGCGGCACGTCCGCGCGCTGCGGCAAATTGAGACGTTCTTGCAACGCTGTTTTATTCACCGCTTTGGCAGAGAAATCCTCTGACGAATAGTTGGCATACACCTGCGGGTCAACTGCGGGGTCATATCCAACGGTATCAATACCGTTGAGGATACCTGTCATCTTCCAGCTACGCTCGCGGATGATAGAATCCAAGCCGTGAGAGAACCACGGATCTTCCAACTCGCGGGCATAGGTCGGGCTAACGGTATTGACACGGTGCGCCGCCTCGAT
>SVOU01000077.1 GCA_015066215.1 Oscillospiraceae bacterium
CGGGGGTGAGGGACTCCAATTCACCCGAAGACAGGCTGTCACCGATACAGCCGATGGTGCGGAATATGCCGCAAAAACCACCGTCAGAAACGAGCGTATCCAGCGGATTCTTTTCAATCATAGCAATATCCTCTCTTCCTTAAAGGGATAGATAAAGCATAGCACACCGTTTCGCAAATTGCAACAAGGTTGTTGCGGCGTTAGCACGAATAATGGAAAAAGCAGTCCGACGATTGTCGGACTGCTTTTGTTTCATTAAGTGTCGTTCCCAATATGTATTGGGAGAATCAAAATATATTTTATCGTTATGAAATTGTTAAAATTATATTAGGGAATATATAAGCGGTAGAAATCCGTAAACGTATCAGCGAAAAGCGACAACACGACAGGTGAGGGTTTTTGCCCTCCCGAGAAAAAGATTTGAGCGGTCACATCCACTTTGCATCAGAATGGCACAGGCAAACGCCTTGCACGCGGATCAAAAGCCGCCGGGATGAACGATGTGCCGAATGGGTGTTGTTCGTTTTCGAGGGTGCGTCCTTGACTTACTGCATGGGCGTGTACCTTTCTTCACGTTGTGTTTTTTACGGACGGTTTCTATCGAAGTTAACTTAGTTCATCGGAGTGTACCTCTTTTTAGATTTGCTTGTCGGTTTTACGTTTCACCGGCCCACGGGACTCAGTCCTTTCATCTGGATTCTTTTACGCATTTCGGTGGAGTGTCGTTGTTCATGGGACTCTCTCCTTTCCTTTCTGCATCTTTAATATACACGAAAACACACCGCTTGTAAATTCGCAAAATATACAAATATTGCACAAAATTTTCTGCTTTACAATTGGCGGTTTGTGTGATATACTAAATGTGTTGTGTGGCATTATGCCACAAACGTGTTCGAGAAGGGAATCTTGTGTAATGAAGAGAATAGTGGTTTTGGGGCTGGTTATGGCCCTTTTTTTAAGCTTATTTGCAGGTTTTTCGGTGTCTGCCGCCTCGGTGACGCCGCTGTCCGTCAACTTTAGCAGCTACACGGCGGGGTCGGCGCTGCCGTCGGGCTATACGGTGCGCCAAGGCTCTGCCAAAATGGGCAACGGCTATATGGAGCTGGCGGCAAACACGATGCTCACCCTGCCGTCGACTTATCAGGCGGCGGATTTTGTGTGGGAGATAGATTTTACCATTGCCTTTGCCAACGAGCCGACCCGCTGGGTGTCCTTTATGTACCGCACGCAGGGAACGGCCATCCCCACCACCTATATGCAGATGTGCGTACGTCAGGGTGCGAGCGCGTCTAACGGTGTAGAAACGGCCTATTTTAACGGCAGCGGCTGGCAATATAACAGCACCGCGTCTTACAGCAGCAGTATCAGCGCCTCGAACAAGTATACGGCCAAGATCGAAACCGACGGCAAATATATCATCCAGTCGATCAACGGCACGCAGATCAACGTGACCGACAGCGCGCTGTCCACCCAATCGGGCGGCTTTGGCTTGCAGACCAACAACTCCGTGATGCGCGTGTATGCGATTCGCCTGTCCGACAAACGGGATCTCAACAATGCTCTCAACGGCAGCAAATATATCCGCGCGACCTATGAGCCGACCACCAAACTGGTGGGTGCGCCCACCGTTATTCAGACGGTGGACAGCACCGCAAAGCTCAACGCCCTCAAAAATAGCGTCAAGCCGCAGGGTGCGTGGCTCACGGTGGGTACCGACAGTGCCCACAGCGTGGTGTTGGGCAACACGACCACCACCTTAAAAACCGCGCTGGATGCCTGTGCAGGCGGCGTCATCCCCATCCTCGAGGTGTCGGATATGGCGTCGGCGAAATACGTGGCGGGTGTGCTGAAACATACCTACTACGACGTTATCCTTGCCTCGGCGAACACGGACGTGCTCAGTTATTTTAGCAGCCAGTATCTGCGCTATACCCGCCGCGCCTATATCGCCTTTGAGACCGATATGAAAAAGGTCGCGCAAACGGCGCTGTCTGCGGGTGCTATGATCTGCGTGCTGCAAGATCCCACCCGCGCCAACGTGGAATATCTGCAAAAACGTTTCCTGACGGTGACGACCCGCCGTTTAGATAATTCCACCGATCAGAATCGCGTGGCAGCCGCGGTCAACTGCGGCGCCAACGGCGTGGTCGTGAGCGACCCTGCCGTTGCCTATAACCTCTATGCCCGCGTGACCACGACCACCTATGTGCGCCGCCCCTTCGTGATCGGTCACCGCGGCTATCCGACCGTCGCCCCCGAAAACACGGTCGAGGGTATGAAAGCGGCGTTTGATGCAGGCGCCGATGCGGTGGAATGCGACGTGTGGGTGACCGCGGACAACCACGTGGTGATCAACCACAACGGCAATCTCGGCGGCTACACCACCAACGCCTCTGCCAACCAACATATCGAAACCCTCACCCGCGCCCAGATCAAAACCTATACCCTCAAAGCCGTCGGCAGTTACAGCAACTGCAAATTCGCATTTCTGGACGAGATGTTTGCCGTTCTGAAAACCTATCCCGACAAGGTGCTGGTCGTGGAAGTCAAAACCACCACCGCCAGCGTGGTAGGTCTGGTGCGCGATCTGGCAAAGCAGTACGGCGTGTTGGATCAGATCGTGTTTATTTCTTTCCACTCCGCCCAGATGGAGCGCTGCCGTGAGCTGTGCCCCGAGGTGGGTGCGTCCTCTCTGGGCAGCGGCAGCTTCGGTACGGTCGCCAAGGGGATGGAGTCGGCATATACCACCGTGCAGGATCTGCCCAGCGCCTTCTCGCCTGACTATAATATCACCGCCGCGCTGACCTATGCGTTACAGCATCGCGGTATCAGCGTCAACGCCTGGACCATCAACGATACGGCGATGGCGCGTACCAACGCCCAAAAAGGTGTGCAGTTTGTGACCACCGACCATTCTGAGTTTGCATCACAACTGAAATCGGAGTGGACACCGAAAACCGCCAAGCAACTGTGGAATATCACCCCTGCGGCGGCGACGATCTTCAAACCCACCGCCGCAACCGGTTCCACCACCAAAACCACCGCCACCGCGGGCAATAATCCGCAAGGCGGCAACACCACCGCCACTGTGGGTAACGATCCGCAGGGCGGCACCACGGCGGCGGATAATAAGCCGCAAGGCACCACCACCGCCCCTGTGGGTGGCGATACCGGCGATGACGGCTGGAATGACGATGGCTTGAGCGACGGTGGCGACGATAGCGGTGACGACGGCCGGAATGACGGTGACGGCGGCAATGCAACGACCACCGTACCCGTCGGCGGCGGTCAAAAACCGTCCAAGGGTCTGCACCCGCTGTTGTGGATTCTCATTGGCTGTGCGGTTGTGGTCGGCTTTGCCGTGATTATGGTCAACGTCAAAAAGACGAAAAAAAGCAAATAATTACCGTTTCCAAAAACGCCCGATGTTTATCGGGCGTTTTTTCTCGACAAGTGCCGCGCGGTGTGGTATACTGAAAGTCGCAGGTATCTTATGTCCCGCCCAAGCATAGGGTAAAAGCGGAGGTGGTACCTATGAAAAAGCGATACGCGTGGATATTGGCGGCGTGCAGTCTGGTCGCGCTGATCGTTGCCGTGGGACGGCTGCAAGCGCAGCTGCCCGCGTCTGCCACACCGTCGGCGCCGCGCCGCCCGCATATACTTGTTGATGCGGGGCACGGCGGGGAGGACGGCGGCACGATGGCGCAAAACGGCACGCTGGAAAAGGATATCAACCTAAAAATCGCGCTGCCCTTGGGGGATATATTGCGCCTGTGCGGTTATACCGTCACCTTTACCCGTACCGCCGACACCGCGATCTATGACCCGACCGCCACCACCTTGCGGGAGAAAAAGCGCAGCGATATGAAAAACCGCTTGGCGCTTTATAACCAAGCGGACGGCGTCGTGTCGATACACGAAAACCACTTTTCGGGCACGCAATATTTCGGCACGCAAGTGTTTTATTCCCCCAACGCCGCAGGCTCTGCACCCTTGGCGGCGGCGATACGCGAAAGCGTGCTGACACTTTTGCAACCCGACAACAAGCGCACGCTCAAAAAAGGTGACGACAGCATCTATTTGTTATATAAGACCACCGTTCCTACCGCATTGGTGGAATGTGGCTTTTTATCCAACGAAACGGAACGAAAAAAGCTGGAAACGACGACCTATCAGCAGCAGATGGCGTTGGCTATTGCCGTCGGTGTGATGAAAGGCGGCGTGTAAGGAGTGAAAAAGCATGGCAAAATCCAAAACGGTGTTTGTGTGCAACAACTGCGGCGCAGAGCATCTCAAATGGTACGGCAAATGCCCTACCTGCGGGGAGTGGAATACCCTGTTTGAGGAGGTGCGCGCCGCCCGCCCGACCACGGTGAGTGCGCCGTCTGCCGCCCGCGCGGGTATGCGCCGACTGTCGGAGGTGGATTCCGCGGGCGAAGCGCGCTATACCACGGGTATGCGCGAGCTCGACCGCGTGCTTGGCGGCGGTATCGTCAAGGGCGCGTTGATGCTCATCGGCGGCGACCCCGGCATCGGCAAATCCACCCTGCTGTTGCAAATTTGCCATCACCTCGGACGAAACTTGCGCGTATTATACGTGTCGGGCGAGGAATCGCCGCGCCAGATCAAACTGCGCGCCAACCGTTTGGGCGTAGCGGACGGCGAGCTCTTTTTGCTGTGTGAAAACGATATGCAAGCGGTCATTGACGCGATGCTGACCGAAAAACCCGACGTGGTCATCATCGACTCGATACAAACGATGACGCTCGAAAGCGTCGCCTCTTCCGCAGGCAGCGTCACGCAGGTGCGCGAATGTACCGCCGCCGTGATGCGCGCCGCCAAAAGCGGCGATATCCCCGTGTTTGTGGTGGGTCACGTCAACAAAGACGGCGCCATCGCAGGACCGAAGGTGCTCGAACACATCGTCGACTGCGTGCTGTATTTTGAGGGCGACCCCAACACCAGCTATCGCCTTTTGCGCTGTGTGAAAAACCGCTACGGCTCCACCAACGAGGTGGGCGTGTTTGAGATGCGCGACCGCGGTCTGTGCGAGGTGGAAAACCCCTCGATGATGCTGTTGTCGGGTCGCCCCAAACAGGTCAGCGGCACCTGTGTTGCCAGCGTGATGGAAGGCACACGCTCGTTACTGGCAGAAGTGCAAGGACTCGTGTCGCCCACGGGCTTTGGCAACCCCCGCCGTATGTCCACGGGCTTTGACTATAACCGCCTGTCGCTTTTGTTGGCGGTGCTGGAAAAGCGTGCGGGCTACTTTTTCGCCAATCTCGACACCTATGTCAACGTGGTGGGCGGTTTGCGGCTGGACGAGCCTGCCGCCGACCTGCCCGTGGCGCTTGCGCTCATTTCCAGCCTGAAAGATACCCCCATCCCTGAGGACGTGGTGGCGTTTGGCGAAGTGGGGCTGGCAGGCGAATTGCGCGCGGTGTCCAATGCCGACGCGCGTATCAGCGAAGCCGCGCGGCTGGGTTTTTCGCGCGTGATATTGCCGCACCACAACCTCAAAACCGTCACGCCGCGTGACGATATCGCCATCATCGGCGTCAAGGATATCCGCGCCGCCTACGAGGCGCTGTGACGGACAAGTTGCGGACGAATATTTTGCCGGCAAACAGGAAAAATGGAAAAGACAGACAGTTTTTGCTTTGAGAAAGGAAGCGAAAAGCGATGTATGACGTAGTGATTATCGGCGCGGGCGTTATCGGCGGTATGCTTGCCCGCGAGCTGTCGCGCTATCAATTATCGGTGTGCTTGCTCGAAAAGGAAAACGACGTCGCTTGCGGTGCGTCAAAAGCCAACAGCGGCATCATCCACGGCGGTTATGACCCCGAACCCGATACCTTAAAAGCCAAGCTCAACCGCGAAGGCGTGCCGCTGTTGTATGCGGCGGCGGACGAGCTGTCGGTGCCCTATCGCCGCAACGGCTCCTTTGTCTGTGCCTTCGGCGCGGAAGAAGAGAAAACCTTGCAAAAACTATATGCGCGCGGGCTGGCAAACGGTATCGAACAGCTCTCGCTCATCAGCGGCGACGAAGCGCGTGCGCTGGAGCCCGCGCTCTCGCCCGATATCACGCTGGTCCTCAACGTCCCCACCGCGGGCATTATCTGCCCCTATCAGCTCACCGTCGCCGCCATCGGCAACGCGATGGACAACGGCGCAGAACTTTTGCGCGAATTTGCGGTGACGGCGATAGATGCCGACCAAAACGGCGTTACCGTCACCGCCGCCGACGGCAGACAGGTGCGCGGTCGCTTTGCGGTCAACTGTGCGGGCGGCTATTCCGACCGCATCGCCGCCCTTTGCGGCGACGGCGACTTCGCCATACTCCCCCGCGCGGGCGAATATATGTTGCTCGACAAAACCGAGGGCAGCCGCGTGGATCATACTATTTTCTGCGTGCCGACCAAAGAGGGCAAGGGTATTCTGGTATCTCCGACGGCGGACGGCAACCTGCTGGTCGGACCGACCGCCGCACTGGTGGAAAGTCCTGAAGTCGCCGACACCACCGACGAGGGCTTGGCGGTCGTCAAACGCCTTGCCGCCAGAAGCGTGCCGTCGGTGGATTTTCGACAGGTCATCACTTCGTTTGCAGGGGTGCGCTCGTCTGAAAAGGGCGGTGACTTTATCCTGCGTGCGGGCAGTAAGGCGGGCATTTTGCATATCGCCGCCATCGATTCCCCGGGACTGACTTCCTGCGTGGCGATTGCCCAAATGGGCGTGGATATGCTGCGCGAGATGGGACTTGAAACCGAAGATAACCCCACCTTTGACCCCCACCGTGCCGATCCGCACGCTTTTCGGGATATGACCGACGAGCAACAGGCGGCGTATATCCGCAAAAATCCCGCGTTTGGCAAGATCGTCTGCCGCTGTGAAACAGTCAGCGAGGGCGAGATCTTGCAAGCCATCACCCAAAATCCCCCTGCCGTGGACGTTGACGGCGTCAAACGCCGCACCCGGTCGGGTATGGGACGGTGTCAGGGCGGCTTTTGCGGTCCTTACGTGATGAAACTCATCGCCGAACAGCATAAAATACCGCTCGAAGCGGTCACCAAAAAGGGCAAAGGCTCCGAGATGGTGCTGGGCAGATTGGAGGATGTGTAATGCTGCATCACGATATCGTCATCATCGG
>SVOU01000078.1 GCA_015066215.1 Oscillospiraceae bacterium
CCAGCATAGTCTCAGGGCGGGTGGTGGCCAGTTCCAGCTGCTCACCCGTTTCCTTAACGGTGTAGAGAAGATGCCAGAAGTGGCCGTCCTTCTCCTCGTATTCCACCTCGGCATCCGAGATAGAGGTCTTGCAGGTGGGGCACCAGTTGACCATACGGTTACCACGGTAGATCAGTCCCTGCTCGTACAGGCGCACGAACACCTCTTTCACCGCATTGGAGCAGCCCTCGTCCATAGTAAAGCGCTCTCGCTCCCAATCGCAGGAGGAGCCTATCGTCTTGAGCTGACTGACGATACGGTTGCCGTAGGTTTCCTTCCAGGCCCAGGCGCGCTCCAAAAAGCCGTCGCGGCCCAGCATCTCCTTGGTAATGCCCTCTTTGCGCATAGCTTCCACCACCTTCGCCTCGGTGGCGATGGAGGCGTGGTCGGTGCCGGGCATCCACAGAGCCTCGTAGCCCTGCATGCGGCGCCAGCGGATGAGAATATCCTGCAACGTATTATCCAGCGCATGTCCCATATGCAGCTGGCCCGTGATATTCGGAGGGGGCATCACGATGGTGTACGGCTTTTTGTCGCTTACCTTTGCGTGAAAATAGCCGTTATCCTGCCAAAAGGCATAGATGCGTTCTTCCACCTCGCGGGGTTCATATTGTTTTGCCAATTCTTTGTTAGCCATAGCGCGTAGCATCCTTTCCTACAAATGAACACACATACAAGTCATTTTATCACAAACCTTTTGATTGTACAAGAGTTTTTTGCAGGTTTCGAGGTATTTTTCGCGCGGATACAACGACTTTTTTATCACGAACAAAAAATCTTTGTCGCTACTGCTTTTCCCCTTGCACGGTATCGAAAAATGCCGTATACTGATAGATAACACGAATTCGTTTTGAAAAGGAGTGGTTGCCGTGTTTGCGCGCGTGAACAGTATGGGCGTTTTGGGGATAGACGGCTTTGCCGTCACGGTGGAAGCCGACCTGTCGCAAGGACTGCCCGGTTTTGACGTGGTGGGACTGCCCGGTGCGGCTGTCAAGGAAGCGCGCGACCGCGTGCGAGCGGCACTCAAAAATAACGGTTTTACCTATCCCGTCAGCCGCATCACCGTCAACCTCGCCCCTGCCGACGTCAAGAAAGAAGGCTCGGTCTATGACCTGCCGCTGTTGGTCGCCTTGCTGCTCGCCAGCGGTCAGCTCAAAGCCAAGGTGGACGATTGCGCCTTTTTGGGCGAGTTATCGCTCGACGGTGGCTTGCGCCCCGTACGCGGCGCGTTGCCGATGGTGATCGCGGCGCGCGACCGCGGTATCAAGCACGCCTTTTTGCCTGCCGACAACGCCGCCGAGGGGGCGGTCGTCGACGGCATCACGGTATATCCCGTCTCGCATATTATGGAGCTGCTCAAGCATTTGGCGGGGCACGAATCGCTCTCCCCTGCCGCGGCACCCGCATGGGATGATGCCGCAACACAACACCTGCCCGATTTTGCCGACGTGATGGGACAGACCGCCGCGCGACGCGCCATGGAAGTAGCGGCGGCGGGCGCGCACAACATTTTGCTCATCGGTCCCCCCGGCTCGGGTAAAAGTATGCTCGCCAAGCGGTTGCCCTCCATCTTGCCCGATCTGTCGCGCGAAGAAGCGCTCGAAGTGACCAAGATCCATTCGGTGGCGGGCGTTTTGGCGGGCGGCAGCGGACTTTTACGCCACCGTCCCTTCCGCTCGCCGCACCACAACATTTCGCTTGCGGGGCTCACGGGCGGCGGCTCGTTTCCCCGCCCCGGCGAGGTATCGCTGGCGCATAACGGCGTGCTGTTTTTGGACGAGCTGCCCGAATTTTCCCGTCAGTCGATGGAAAGTCTGCGCCAGCCGCTTGAGGACGGTGCGGTGACCATTTCGCGCGTCAACGCTTCGCTGCGCTATCCTTGCGCGGTGATGCTGGTGGCGGCGATGAACCCTTGTCCTTGCGGCTTTTTCGGGCACCCCACCCGCACCTGTACCTGCTCGCCCGCCGCGTCAAGGCAATATCTGGCGCGCGTGTCGGGACCGTTGCTCGACCGCATCGACCTGCATATTGAAGTGCCGCCCGTGGAATTTGAGCAGTTATCGGCAAAAGCACCCGCAGAAAGCTCTGCTACTATCCGTGAGCGCGTCAACGCGGCGCGCAAACGCCAGTGGGAGCGGTTTGCGGATAGCGGCGTGGTCAGCAACGCGCATATTCCCGCGGGCAAGCTCAAAGAATTTTGCCCGCTCACCGACGCCGCTTCGGCGTTGCTCAAGAATGCCTTTGACCGTATGGGACTGTCGGCACGCGCCTATGACCGCCTGCTGAAAGTATCCCGCACCATCGCCGATCTCGATAACCGCGACGTTATTGACGCCGCCCACGTGGCAGAAGCGGTGCAATATCGCAGTCTTGACCGCAAATACTGGCAAAATCGCTGACGGGAGGGACTGTGTGATGAAATTGTTTTCTCCCTGGCGGTGGATCGCGGCGTTGGCGTTGATGCCGTTTGTGCTCTTTTTTCGCTTTGCACTGTGGGGCTATTCCGCCACCGCCTATTTTCTGCTCGGCGTTGCCGTTTTGTTGGTGGTTTGGCATCTGTTGTTGCCTTTCAAGATCCTCAAGCGGCTATTGCTCATCGGTGTGGCGGTGCTAACGGTCGCGCTGATCGTCTCCGAAATTCCCGTGATTATCGCCGCACAAGGTGACAGTGACGATGATGCGCCCTATCTGGTCGTTCTCGGTTGCGGCATCAACGGCACCGAGCCGTCGTTGGCGCTGGTGTATCGTCTGAATGCTGCACTTAACTATTTACAGGCGCACCCCGATGCGATCGCCGTCGTTTCGGGTGGACAAGGTCCGCACGAGGACATTCCCGAAGCGCAGGCTATGCACGACTGGCTGGTGGCGCGCGGGATTTCTTCCGACCGCATTCTGCAGGAAAACCGCTCCACCAGCACGCTTGAAAACCTGCAATTCTCCTTTGATATTATCCGCGCACACGGCGGCGATCCCGCCGACGGCGTGGCGATCGTCTCGGGTGAATACCACCTCTACCGTGCCAAATATATGGCAGCACAGTTGGGAGCCACTCCAAAAGGCGTTGCCGCTCCCACCGGCTACACATCGTTGCGTATCAATTATTTTTTGCGTGAAGCTTTTGCGGTGTGGTATCTGTGGGTCTTTGGCATCTAAAACATAAAAAGAAAAAGCCTGTTGCCAAGCGGCAACAGGCTTTTTGGTTTTGTAACTTATTTCAGGTTGGCTTTGAGGGTCTCAAGCTGCGCTTTGAGCTGGGCGGGCAAACGGTCGCCGAACTTCTTGTAGTGTTCTTCGATCTCCGCAGCCTCTTTCTCCCACGCCGCTTTGTCCACGGTCAGGATGCCCTTGAGGGTGTCCATATCCATGTCCAGATCGGTCAGGTCGATGTCCTCGGGACGCGGCACGTAGCCGATAGCAGTTTCAACGGCATCCGCCTTGCCTTCGCAACGGTCGATGATCCAGTTGAGCACGCGCATATTGTCGCCGAAGCCGGGCCACAGGAAGTTGCCCTCGTCATCGGTGCGGAACCAGTTGACGTTGAAGATCTTGGGAGCTTTGTCGCCGAGCTTTTTGCCCATTTCCAGCCAGTGAGCGAAGTAGTCGCCCATGTGATAGCCGCAGAAGGGCAGCATCGCCATCGGGTCACGACGGACAACGCCTACCGCGCCGGCAGCGGCGGCAGTGGTTTCGGAAGCCATCGCAGAGCCGACGAACACGCCGTTCTCCCAATCACGGGACTGATACACCAGCGGGGTGCATTTTGCACGGCGGCCGCCGAAGATGATCGCAGAGATCGGCACGCCCGCGCCCTTGTTGAACTCGTCAGAGATGCAGGGGCAGTTCTCCGCAGGAGCGGTGAAGCGGGAGTTGGGGTGAGCGGCGCAGGTGGATTTGTCCGCTTTGTTGAACTTGGCGGGATCCCAAGGATTGCCCTTCCAATCCAGTGCGTTTTCGGGCAGATTCTTGTTGAGACCTTCCCACCACACGGTGTTATCGTTCTTGTCCAGAGCCACGTTGGTGAAGATGGTGTTCTTCTTGGTGGACTCCAGAGCGTTGAAGTTGGAGTGTTCGTTGGTGCCGGGGGCAACGCCAAAGAAGCCGTTTTCGGGGTTGATGGCATACAGACGGCCATCCTCACCGATGCGCATCCAGGCAATATCGTCACCAACGGTCCAGACCTTGTAGCCCTTCTCGCGCAGATACTCAGGCGGGATCAGCATAGCGAGGTTGGTCTTGCCGCAGGCAGAGGGGAACGCCGCCGCGACGTAGTGGATCTCGCCCTTGGGGTTTTGCAGACCGAGGATGAGCATATGCTCAGCCATCCAGCCCTCTTTCCAGCCCTGATAGGAAGCGATACGCAGCGCGAAGCATTTTTTGCCCAACAGCACGTTGCCGCCGTAGCCGGAGTTGACGGAGATGATGGTGTTATCCTCGGGGAAGTGGCAGATATAGCGCTTCTCGGGATCCACGTCGCAACGGGAGTGCAGACCGCGCACCCAGTCGTTGCTGTCACCCAGCACGTCCCACACCTTGTTGCTTACGCGGGTCATGATCAGCATGTTGAGCACGACGTACACGGAGTCGGTGATCTCCACGCCGATCTTCGCCAAGGGAGAGCCGATGGGACCCATGGAATAGGGGATGATATACATCGTGCGGCCCTTGTAGCTGCCGCGGGCGATGTCATACAGCTTTTTGTACATTTCTTCGGGCGCGCACCAGTTGTTGGTGGGGCCGGCATTCTCTTTTTCAGAGGTGCAGATGAAGGTGCGATCCTCCACACGCGCCACGTCGTTGGGGTTGGTGCGGTGCAGATAGCAACCGGGGAGTTTTTCTTCGTTGAGTTTTTCCAGCTCGCCACATTCCACGGCAATACGGCGCAGCTCCTCGCGCTGCTCGTCGCTGCCGTCGATCCAGACCACCTGATCAGGGGTCAGCAGAGCTTTCATGTCGTCCAGCCATTTGAGGACAGTCTGATTTTTCGTCATTTCGTGCACTCCTTTTCGATCTTTATAAAAAAGACCCAATGTTTGACAAATATCATTATACCCATTTTGGTGTCAATTGCAAGCCCAAAATTATGAATTTTCTGTCAATTCGTCATTTATAGAGGTTGCTGATGACTTTTCCTGCTGCAGCTGCGCGGTGTAGAGCTCATAATAAAGCCCGCGTTTCGCCATCAGCTCCTCGTGCGAGCCGGATTCCAAAATGGCGCGGTCGCCCACGTAGAAGATACGGTCACAGTGGCGTATGGTGGACAGACGGTGGGCGATGATAAAGGACGTGCGCCCTTTGAGCACCGTGCGGATACCCCGCTGCAACAGCTGCTCGGTCTGGGTGTCGATGGACGAAGTCGCCTCGTCCAAAATCAGCACGCGCGGATCGGAAAGCAGGGTGCGCGCCAAGGAAATGAGCTGTTTTTGCCCCTGTGACAGACCGCCGCCGCGCTCGTTGACCAGCGTATAGTAGCCGCGTTTCATCTTGACGATGAAATCGTGGGCGCACACCGCTTTGGCGGCGCGCTCGACCTCTTCCATCGTGGCTTCGGGACGCCCGTAGCGGATATTGTCCAAAATCGTGCCGCTGAAAATGAAGCTGTCCTGCATCATCACGCCCGTGCGGCGGCGCAACGAGTGCAGCGTCACCTTGGACACGTCGTATTCACCGTCGAGCAAGATACGCCCGCCGTTGAGGTTATAAAAGCGGCTGATAAGGCTGACGATGGTGGTTTTGCCCGCGCCCGTCGGACCGACCAGCGCAATGCTCTCGCCCGGGGCAACCGTGAAGTTGATATTCTCCACGATCATCTGCTCGGGCTCATAACCGAAGGTGACGTCCTCGTAGGTGACCTCGCCCTTGATATCGGGCAGTTCGGTCGCATCGGGGTCATCGTCCACCGTCACGGGCTCGTCCATCGTTTCAAACACGCGTTCAAGATAGGCGATGTTGTTGATAAAGTTGTTGTAGATGTTGGCAAGGTTGGTGATGGGCGTCCAGAAGCGGCTGACGTATTGGCTCATCGCCAAGATAACGCCGAAGGTGACCATATCGCCGCCCATCCAGTAGATGCCCACCAGATAAAGGCAGACCACCACGATCTGGGTGAGCAGTTCGGACGCAAACCACACCGCGTTGTGATAATAGATCGCGCGCATCCACGTGCGGCGGCAGGCATCGAGCAGGCGCTTGACGGTGGAAATATTTTTCTCCTGTTGAGCAAACATCTGGCTGACGCGCACGCCGTCAATACTCTCCGCCAAATAGGCGTTGAAGTTGGAGCGTTTATTCGCCTGTGCCTGCCACACCTTGCGCTGGCGGGGCTTGAGATAGAGCATCACGCCCAAGAATACGGGAAGTCCCGCCACGATGACCGTCGCCAGACGCGGCTCGGTCTGGAACATAAAGACGGTGATGACCACCAGGTTCATAATCTCCAACAGCATATTGACAAGGCCGTTGGAGAGCATATCCGACACCGAGTTGACGTTGTTGACCACGCGCACCAAAATCTTGCCCGCGGGGCGGCTGTCATAATAGGAAAACGGCAGCTTTTGCAGATGGGCAAACAGGTCTTTGCGGATGTCGAAGATGATGCCTTGGCTCGCTTTGACCATCATACGGCTGCGGATCTGCGCCGTGATGATGTTGAGTGCCAAAACGCCCACGTACGCCGCCAGCAGCCACCACAACAGCGGAAGATCCTTGTTCGGCACGGCGTCATCCAGCACCCATTGCATGATTTTCGGCATAAACATACCGATGATGGAGCCGATAAGGCTGATGAGTATCGCACCGATCATCACGAAACGGTACTTTTTGACGTAGACTAACGCTTTTTTGAAATGTCCCCAGTTAAACGGGGTCTCCAGCTTTTCGTCCACTTCAAAGGTGTTGCGCTTTGCCATCAGTCCTCACCGCCTTCCTGTGCTATATCGTTTTGCAGGCAGTAGGTATTATAGTAATACCCCTTGTGGGCGAGCAATTCCTCGTGGGTACCCTCTTCCAAGATCTTGCCGCCGTCCAGCACGATGATGTGATCGGCGTCACGCGCAGAGGATACGCGCTGGGCGATAATGATTTTGGTACAGGGGTA
>SVOU01000079.1 GCA_015066215.1 Oscillospiraceae bacterium
TCCTCATAATCCCAGATCTGGATCTTCTGGATCTCGTGAGAGGTGCGGAAGCCGTCGAAGAAGTTGATGAACGGCACGCGGCTCTTGATGGTCGCGAGGTGGGCAACGGCGCCCAGATCCATCACTTCCTGCGGGTTGGTCTCCGCCAGCATGGCAAAACCGGTCTGACGGCAAGCATAGACGTCGGAGTGGTCACCGAAGATGTTCAGCGCGTGGGACGCGACACAGCGCGCAGACACGTGGAACACACAGGGGAGCAACTCACCGGCGATCTTGTACATATTCGGGATCATCAGCAGCAGACCCTGAGAAGCGGTGTAGGTGGTGGTGAGCGCACCTGCCGCCAAGGAGCCGTGAACAGTACCGGCAGCACCGGCCTCAGACTGCATCTCGGACACTTTCACGTTGGTGCCGAAGATGTTTTTGAGACCCTGTGCCGACCACTGGTCAACGTAGTCTGCCATCGGGCTGGACGGGGTGATGGGATAAATACCCGCCACTTCGGTGAACGCATAGGACACGTGTGCCGCCGCGTTGTTGCCGTCCATGGTTTTGAACTTTCTTGCCATAGAATATATCCTCCTTTAAGGTTAAATAAACAAGAGTTTTGTACCACCGTTTATCATACCATTTATTTCGCGGTCTGTAAATAGCAAAAGTGGAAAATTACAGCGAAAAATCATAAACTTTTTGTATATTCGGCGTTTGGTGCCAGAGTGACGGTGACCAGCTGCGGCGGATTTCCGAGGCGCGGGATGCCGCAAGGGTTGGAAAGCCCGCGGCTGATAAGCAAACGGTCCTCGTAAAGTCCGTCGGTCAGCTTGGGAAACAGCCCTTGCCCGGGGGCAAACAGCCCTTGTCCGCGCCACCGCCACTGACCGCCGTGGGCGTGTCCCGCCACCGTCAGGCGGATAGGTAACGGGCGGATATAGGTCGGGTAATACTCGGGATGGTGGCACAAAAGCAGTTTTTCGCCCGTGCGGGCGGCAAACGCTTGCAAAAAGGCGGTGTCGGGGGGAGGGGTCTTGCCGTGGCGCGGGGCGCCGACATAAAACCCCGACGAAAGGCCGCCGATACACAGCCCGCGATAATCCATCGCCTCGTTATCCAGCAGGATGATACCCGTGTGGCGCATCGCCTCGCGCAGGGCAGGGGGCTGTACCGATTCGTGGTTGCCCAGCGAGCAAAATACGGGGTAGCGGGCAGCGGCTTTTTGCAAAAACGCGAGCCCATCCTCGACCGTGCGCAGACTGTGCACCGTGTCTCCCGGCAGTACCAGAAAATCGGGCTTTTCGGCGGCAATATGCTCCCACAGCGCATCTGTCGGCGCGCTGTGTACGTCTGCCGCCACCACAAAGCGCAACGGTACGGGAATTTCAGCAAAAAGGGTGTAGCGTGCAAGTTCCATCGGGTCATCTCCTTTCACGTGGCATCACTAACAATATAGCGTAAAAAGGGTAAAAATGCAATAACCGTAAACTTACGGGAGGATTTTTCTCGGTTGGCAGGGATTTGCAAGGGGATTGTCTTGACAAGTTATGCAAATTTTAGTAAAATAAAGCGGTATGTGATTATTATTGGCTGGGAGGCTTTGGATATGAAGAACACAGACAAGACAATGGAAAAGATCGTGGCTCTTTGCAAAGGGCGCGGTTTCGTTTACGCCGGCTCCGAAATTTACGGCGGTCTGGCTAACACCTGGGACTACGGCCCGCTCGGCGCGGAGCTCAAAAGCAACGTCAAAAAGGCGTGGTGGAAAAAATTCGTGCAGGAAAACCCTTATAACGTGGGGCTTGACGCCGCCATTCTGATGAACCCCCAGACTTGGGTGGCTTCGGGTCACCTGGGCGGCTTCTCCGACCCGCTGATGGACTGCCGCGAGTGCAAAGAGCGTTTTCGCGCGGACAAGCTGATCGAGGACTGGACTGCCGAAAACGGCGTGACGCTGGAAAAACCCATCGACGCTTTCTCTCAGGATGAGATGAAGGCGTTTGTGGAGGATAACAATATCCCCTGCCCCACCTGCGGCAAGCACAACTTCACCGATATCCGTCAGTTCAACCTGATGTTCAAGACCTTCCAGGGCGTGACCGAGGATGCGAAAAACACCGTGTATCTGCGCCCCGAAACGGCACAGGGTATTTTCGTCAACTTCACAAACGTGCAGCGCACCACCCGCAAAAAGCTGCCCTTCGGTATCGGTCAGATCGGTAAATCCTTCCGCAACGAGATCACTCCCGGCAACTTCATCTTCCGCGTGCGTGAGTTTGAACAGATGGAGCTGGAGTTCTTCTGCCAGCCCGACACCGACCTCGAATGGTTCCAGTATTGGCGCGGTTTCTGCCGTGATTGGCTCTTAAATCTCGGCATCAAAGAGGAAAACCTCCGTCTGCGCGACCACGATCCCGAGGAGCTGTGCTTCTATTCCAAGGCGACCACCGACTTTGAGTTCCTGTTCCCCTTCGGTTGGGGCGAGCTGTGGGGCGTGGCCGACCGTACCGACTACGACCTGACCCAGCATCAGAACACCTCCGGCAAGGATATGACCTACTTCGACCAAGAGAAAAACGAGCACTATATTCCCTACGTTGTGGAGCCGTCTCTCGGTGTGGAGCGCGCGGTGCTCGCTTTCCTGTGCGACGCCTATGACGAGGAAGTGGTCGACGCCGAGAAAAACGACACCCGCGTGGTGTTGCGCTTGCATCCCGCTCTCGCGCCTTTCAAGGCCGCGGTGTTGCCGCTGTCCAAGAAGCTCAGCGAACAGGCGCTCGCGGTGCATCAGATGCTCGCCAAAGATTTTATGGTGGACTTCGACGATGCCGGCTCCATCGGCAAGCGTTATCGCCGTGAGGATGAGATCGGTACCCCCTTCTGCATCACCTACGACTTTGATTCCGAGACCGACGGCTGTGTGACGGTGCGTGACCGTGACACCATGCAACAGGAGCGTGTGGCTATTGACGCCCTGCCCGCCTATCTCGCTGAGAAGTGCCGTTTCTGATCATACGTACCCGTTCCCCGCTGACCGCAAGGTCGGCGGGGGATTTTTTTGGCTTCGCACACAATTCGCCGCATTTCGCTATGGAAATATGCGCGAAAGTGTGTTATACTGTTTTGTGTATGTGAGAAAAGGAGTGAGCCTTATGCGCCTTTTGGCTTTGGACGCCAACAGTATCGCCAACCGCGCCTATTACGGCGTGCGACCGCTGACCACCAAGGACGGTCAGTATACCAACGCGCTTTACGGCTTTTTGCATATTTTTGCCCGTCTGAAAGAGCAGGCGGCTCCCGACGCGATCGTGGCGGCATTTGACCGCCACGCCCCTACCTTCCGTCACAAGATGTACGACGGCTACAAGGCGGGACGCAAGGGTATGCCCGAGGAACTGCGCTCGCAGATGCCTATTCTCAAAGAACTTTTGCCGCTTCTCGGCTGTCATATCGTGGAACTGGACGGCTTTGAGGCGGACGATATTCTCGGCACGCTGGCCGCCGCTTGCCGCCGTGACGGACACACCTGCGTTATCGCCACGGGCGACCGCGATTCGTTGCAGTTGGTCGGCGACGGCGTGGAGGTGTGGCTGTCCACCACCAAGATGGGACAACCCGAAACGGTGGTGATGGACACCGCGGCGGTGGAAAATAAATACGGACTTTCGCCCGCGCGCCTGATTGACCTGAAAGCGTTGATGGGCGACAGCAGTGACAACATCCCCGGCGTGGCGGGGGTGGGCGAAAAGACCGCTGTGGGTCTTTTGCAACAGTTTGGCACGCTCGATAACCTCTACGCGTCGCTGGACACCGCCGATATGCGCGATTCGCTGCGGCAAAAGCTGGCGGCGGGCAAGGACAGCGCCTATCTCTCGCGCACGCTCGGCACCATCTGCTGTGAGGTGCCGATTGAAACGGATATTGCCGCTTATCGTGCGGGCGAGTGGCAAAAAGCACCGCTGGCGGCGTTGCTCACCCGCTTGGAGTTTTTCAAGATGATAGAAAAATGGGGGCTTGCTGACATTCCCGTTGCCGCTTCGGTTGACAATGCCGTGCCCGCTTTGGTCGCCGCCTCTTGCGCAGATGTGCTTGGCGGTGAGGGTGGCGTGGCGGCTGTTCCCGAAGCGGACGGCGTTTGGCTCGTCCGCGACGGCAAGGCGGCGTTTTTCGCCTTTGACAGCGCGGATTTTGCCGCGGCGGCAGATATTCTGTGCGACAGCACGGTGGACAAGCAGGTGCACGACGGCAAGCCGCTGTTTGCGCGACTGCTCAAAATGGGGCGCACGCCCGCGGGCTTTTCGATGGACACCGCGCTGGCGGCGTATCTGTTAAACCCGCTCTCGTCTGACTATTCTCTCCCCCGCCTGATACAGGAATACGGTGTGGCGGCCGCCGAAGCGGCTGACCTGCCCGCTTTCCTTTCTGCGTTTGGCGTGCTGGCAAAAACGCTTGGCGACGCCGTGGACGAGCAGGGGCAGGGCGCGCTTTTGCGCGAGATGGAGCTGCCGCTTTCCGTAGTATTGGCGGATATGGAAAACGTCGGTTTCTTGGTGGATGCTGACGGCATTGCCGCCTACGGCGACAAGCTGGCGGCTGAGATCGCCGCTTTGGAAGCGGGTATTTTCGAGGCGGTGGGCTATGCCTTCAACTTAAACTCGCCCAAGCAGCTCGGCAAGGCGCTGTTTGAGGATCTGGGGTTGCCCGCAAAGAAAAAGACCAAGTCGGGCTATTCCACCAACGCCGAAGTGCTGGAAGGGTTGCGTGCGGCACACCCCGCGGTGGATATGCTGCTGACCTATCGCACGCTGGCGAAGTTAAAATCCACCTATTGCGACGGACTGCTCAAAGTGATTGACACTGACGGGCGGGTGCGCTCGTCCTTTAACCAGACCGAAACGCGCACGGGGCGTATCTCGTCCACCGAGCCGAATTTGCAGAATATTCCCGTGCGCACCGCCGTGGGGCGCGAGCTGCGCCGCTTTTTCCACGCGCGCGAGGGGTATCTTTTGATCGACGCGGACTATTCGCAGATCGAGCTGCGCGTGCTCGCACATATGGCGCAGGACAAGACGATGCTCGACGCCTTTAACACGGGGGTGGATATTCACCGCGTGACCGCGTCGCAGGTGTTCGGCGTGGCACCCGACGAGGTGACCTCGCAGATGCGCTCTCACGCCAAGGCGGTCAACTTTGGTATTATTTACGGTATCGGCCCGCACTCGCTGTCGCAGGATATCGGCGTCAGCTTTGGGCAGGCGAAACAATATATTGCCGATTATCTGCGGCACTATGCGTCGGTCGACCGCTTTATGCAAGGGCTGATCGACAGTGCCAAAGAGAGCGGCTATGCCAAGACGCTGCTCGGGCGGCGACGCCCGCTGCCCGAACTGCGCACGGGCAACGCGATCACCCGCGGCTTTGGCGAGCGCGTGGCGCGCAATATGCCCATTCAAGGCACTGCCGCCGACATCATCAAGGCGGCGATGGTTGCCGTTTGGCGCGGACTGCGGGAGCGTTTTCCCGACGCGCGCCTGCTTTTGACAGTACACGATGAGTTGATCGTGGAGGCACCCGAAAGCCAAGCAGACGAGGTGGCGGTATTTGTTGCCGCCGCGATGGCAAACGCCGCGCAGCTTTCGGTGCGGTTGGACACCGACGTTCACGTTGGCAAGACCTGGTTTGATACGAAGGAGTAACGGTCTTATGAAAGTGCTGGTTTTATCTTGTAATACCGGTCAGGGACATAACACCGCGGGCAAGGCGGTGCAGGAGGAGTTTTTGCGCCGCAATATCCCCTGCGACCTGCAAGATGCTCTGGCTTTCGGCGGCTCGCTCTTTTCCAAGGGCACTTGCGGGGCGTATACCAAGCTGGTGGTGCATACGCCGCACCTGTTTGGGTTTGGCTATCGCGTGTGCGGCGTTATCAGCAACCGCCATATCAAATCGCCCGTGTATCTCATAAACAAGCTCTATCGCCGCCGTATGTGGCGGTTTATCCAAAGCGGCGGCTATGACACCATCGTGATGCCGCACCTGTTTCCCGCACAGACGGTGACCAGTATGCGCAAGCATCTGCCGCTTGAAGCGGGCTGTTATGAGGTAAGCACCGACTACACCTGTATTCCGTTTTTGGAAGAGTTGGATATGGACGCGCTGTTTATCCCTCACGCGTCGCTTTTGCCGCAGTTTGAAAAGCGCAATCTCAAAAGCCCGCTGGTGGTCAGCGGTATCCCTGTGTCCAAGCGCTTTTCCGAGCGTGTGCCGCAGGAGGAGGCGCGCCGCGCCTTGGGGTTGCCGAGCGGTGTGCCGATCGTGCTGATGATGGGCGGCAGTATGGGGTTTGGCGATATGACCGCGCTTTTGGAGCAGTTGCTGGAAAAGGCCCCGCAGGATACTCACACGGTGGTGATGGGCGGCAATAACGAGTCGCTCAAATCCCGTCTGCGCAAGCAGTTCGACCCCGCGCGGGTGACGGTGCTGGACTATACTGACCGCGTCAACGAATATATGGATGCCGCCGACCTGCTCTTTTCCAAGCCGGGTGGACTCACCTCTACCGAGGCGGCGGTGAAAAATATTGCGCTGGTGCATACCGCCCACATTCCCGGTGTGGAAACCCAAAACGTGGCGTTTTTTAAGGAGCACGGGTTGTCCGTCGGCGGTCACAAGACCGACGAGCTGCTCTCTCACGCTTTGTCGCTGTTGCAAAACGCCGACCTGCGCGCCGACATGTGCGCGCGACAGCGGCAGACGATCGCCCCCGACGCCGCCGCGACCATTTGCGACTATATCATCAAGGATTATGCCCGCGTACACGGTCACGAGCCTGAGATATAATAAAAATCCCGATGCGGAAAGCATCGGGATTTTTTTGTTATGCTGTTGTGATTTATTTAATGACTTCTGCCATCGTGCCGGGAGCCACGCAGGCGGCGTTGGACTCGTCGGTGTCGATATGCATCGCGAGGGCAAAGTTTTCGTGCACACGCACCACCACTTCGCCGAACACAAGGCCGCGGCCGTTGTTGTCGATCTTCACGGACACTTCCTGCTTATCCTGCACGCCGAAAGCGGCGGCATCGGCGGGGGTCATGTGGATGTGGCGTTTGGCG
>SVOU01000080.1 GCA_015066215.1 Oscillospiraceae bacterium
CAACGCCTCACAACAAGCCGCAGCTGCGGCTTGTTGTGAGGCGTTGTATGCCGATCACTCCAAGTGGCATCGCAGTACCTTCTTGTTTTTGGATGTGCGTGAAGAAAGCGCGCATATCGTGCTGTATGACAAGGGGCGTATGAGCGGTTTTGCCTCGTTGCCGTTTGGCAAAAACGCGCTGTGCGATGACCGCGTGGTCAACGAATATGACCTTTACACTCACGATATTGCCGATCTGGCGGTCATCAACGCGCGTGAGCGCGCCAAATCCACCCGCTTGACGATGGCGGTGGATCTGGAGAGCGAAGCTATTGACAACGAGCTGCCCGAGGGTGCCACGGTGGCACCCGACGCGATGCCGCTCAGCCGTCAAGAGGTGCTGGAAATGGCACAGGAGATGCAAGCGGAAGAGGCTCAGCAGGAGGAAGACGATTACGAGGAAGCCTCTGTGGAAGTGGTGACTGAGGCTACCACCGCGGCGCAGGTCAAGCGTTACGTCAAAAAATCCCGCAAGCTGCCCGTGTTTATGCAGCGTCCCGTTCCCGAGACGCCGCAGGGGATGGTGTGTGAAAACTTCCGCGCCTTCCAGATCCGCCTGCTGCAATATGCGCGCACCTGCCATTTGACCGAAACGTTGCCCGATCCCGAGTTCGTGGTGGTCAATCTGCCGCAGGAATACGCGTTCCTTATCGACGCGCTCAATCAGCAGGAGGATAACAAAATGGAGTTCCGCCTGCTGGCGACGGAGGGACGTCACGTGCAGACCGAGCTTCTGGAAATGCGCGGTGCGGCGGGTATGAGCAGCCGTAGTCACAATCCGATTTTTTGAGTCTGAGAATTTTTTGAGAAAGGGGAAAGGTGTATGAAAGACCATCGTCGGGGTTTTACCTTGGTGGAAATGATTATTGCCATCACGGTTGCGGTGATCGTTTTCGGTATGGTCACCACGTTCTGCGTGGGTATCAGCAACTTTTCCCGTGAAAAGACGATTGCTACCGAGATTCAGGAGGAGCTCGCGCGTGCGGAGCGGTTTATGAACAACTGGGTGAAAACGCTTGACGATGCGTTCAACAGCAATTTTGCCGTGACCGACGACAACCGCGAAGTGCGTATCAAAAGTAGCCGCTACCGTTGGAACGAGGGTTATTATGCGGACAATCATCTCGCCTTGTACTTTGATGAAGAAAGCGGTGTGATGACTGCCGATTATCTTGTGAGCGACGAGAAGGATACCCGCACAGAAACCTTTGACCGTATCAAAACGGTGCGCTTTGCGCGCGGTGACGATGCCAAAGGGGTCGGCAACGTGGTCAAGTGCGTGCTGACCGTCAAAGGCGACGATACCGTGCACACCATCATTCTGCACAAATCCTCATCCTCGGCGAAAAACCCCGTTATTTTCAGCAAACCACATGAAATTGCCGCAGACAACTATCACGAGTTTGTGTTTGTATCCTCTGCAGACTGGGAGGATGTTGCCGGCGACAACGAAGTGGCAGGCTATGTGAATTTGCAAGACCTCGCGCAGCACGCCACCTATAATTTGACTGCGGCGTATCAGTATGCTACCTTGAGCCTGATACAGGTTCAGTTGGATGACGGCGCGCGTATGTCCTTGGAGGCGTTTGTGTCGCTGTATGACCGAAGCCGTGTGCGTGTTTTTCCGGCGGGCGGCAAGGTTGCCTACGGCTTGGCGTTGCATGCAGAAGAATTCGGTGCCGCAAATCACAAAGTGGGCTTCTTCATCAACGAGGGCTCGACGCTGTATGACGGCACACCCGTGGAAGCGATGGGTTACGTGCGCGAAAAAGGTCTTATCGGTACCAAGGATTGGCAGCCTGCCGCGATGCTCTCTCTGCCTGCTGAGCAAATAAACAGCGATTCGTTGGTGTTGACCTTCCAAACGGACGTGCGTTGGACGGATGCTTCCGGAGAGATATATACCGATCTGGAATTCGAAAACGTCGGCGATTTTTACGGTTTGAGCAAGGCAGAGTGTGACGGTATTCAGAATGGAATTCTGATAACGGTCGGGTATGAAACCTGCACGCTCAAAGAGTTTCAGGCATTTGCCAAAGCGGCGGGCGCGGCAAAGGAACCCGTTTCGGTGCGTATGCTGCGTACCGAGCCCGAGGGCTATATACAGCTGCAGCTGATCATTTCCAAGAGTGCACTTGAAAGCAGCGGCGGTATTTATAAACGGTTTGGCTCTTTGACAGAGAAAACCGCCATAATCACCTTTGAGGAGCATTTTCTCTTGCCGGGCGGTATACCGCTGAAAGAAAAAATGATGTTTACGCGCGCGCCTGCCGCGCTGGGGAACGGTGTTTGGAAACAATCGGTGCTGGTGACGGCTTTGCCGGAGCTGCTGGACGGTTCGGAAAAACCGACCAAAGGTAACGATCTGGCATCCTATACCACCTTTACGATGGAATTTAAGTTGCACACGCCGTGGACGGACACCATCTGCACGGCTTATGAAAATTTGCAGGTTAAGGATACGGCGCAGGCAGCGTACGGCTTGTCTGACGACTTTTTCACCAATCTTTACAATTACGTGTTCATCGGCAGAAAGAACGGCGAATTCAGGCTGGGCAACTGTATGAGCGACTTGAAATTGTCCGTGTCTCTGCGTCGGAGTGCCGATGGCAATACGATTTTGCGTTTTGATTTTCCGACGGCACAGATGGTGGCGGCGGGCTATCCGATGGATATTACCGGTTCGATCGTCAACGTGCGTTTTGGCAGCAACGGCTTAGAGAACAACAAAAGAACCTGCAAGTTTGCCTGTTTGCCTGACGGCACGCCGCTTGCGCCCGCTTGCTTTGCGCGCGAGCCGGCATCCGCTTGCGAGGGGCGATGGTCGGCGCGCTACCTGTTTACCCCTGCAGCGAAGGTTGAAGCCCAAAATGGCTCGACCTTCGTGACGATGAGCATTAACGGAATGTGGCCTGCTCATTATGCCCTCCGTTATGACAACCTGGAAGTGGCGGCGAATTGGGAGAACTATCCGCTTCCCGAGAGCTTTGCCAAGTCGTTGCGCGAGAAGCTGTTTGTCGTCATCGACGGTCAAAAAGAAACGCTGTCGGCATTCAATGAGCGTACGTACAACGCTATTTCGGTCCATACGCTCAACACCAACGGGTGCTTTGCGCTGCAGTTGGAGATCAAAGATGCCAACTGGTCGTACGTTGACGGAAAGACTTTCTCGGTGGTCTATGAAAATGGGTTTGTGTCGGCTGACGGGTCGACGCTGCTCGTGCCGATGACCTTTACCCGTAGCAGTAGCGGGAAGTGGACGGTCGCCTACGGTTAAGGCGTCAAATCTATTGATTAAACTGAAACCCCAAAAGGAAGGAGGATATCCCATGCGTAAAAACGGTACCCAAACAGCGCGAAATCGTCGCAGCCGCCGCGGATTCACGTTGACCGAAGCGGTCGTGAGCATCGTGATCATTACCATTATTTCTGCCGCCGCCTTGACGGCTTCTTTGGCGACGATGGATATCACGCGCCGTTCAAACGACCGCAACGATGCCGCCGTGCAGTCCAAAATGATTATGGATTGCTACAAAACGGATGATTTTGCACAAGCACTGGCACTTTGCGGTATTGCGGGATATACCTCCGGTGATTTTACGGTATATTACGATGACAACTTTGCTGTTTTAGGTCTGCAAAAGCCCGCCAATGATGCCTATTGCTATTCTATTGCGGTGACGGTAGGCACGCGCTCGATCGGCGTGAAGGCGTTTTTACGCGAGAACGGCGAGCTGCTATACAAGACACAGGAGTGGTTGGAATGAGAATTTCAAAGCGCAATCGCAAAAAGGGTAGCGCGCTTATCACCACCGTTTTGGTAGCGGTTTTGGTCTGCGCGATGGTCACCTTGATGCTGTCCTTGTCCCTTTACGGGCAATCTTTGGCAAAAGCTAACGGAAGTCAGGTCGTTCGACAGGATCGACTGGATATGTTGACTTCGCTGTTCTTGGAGTTCGGCGTTGAGCCTGTTGAAGATTTCGGCTATGACATACAGGTGCGCCAGCTTGACAGCGGTCGCTCGCTGATGGTCGTGCGCAATGCTGACGACGATGAGAACTGCGTGATGTTGGTGGAGCGGGACGACGGCAAGCTTGTCAAGCGGTTGTATAACGTGTATTATCCCTATTTCGATTATACCCCCAACCGCACTGTGTCTGTTTGCGTCGGGACAGAGAAAGTTGCTCTGTTTGAGAAAGAACTTAGCCATTCTGACTATAAAACCGGAGGCCCCTTCCGCTTATACGGAAAATGGAAGTTGGAAAATGCCGTGCCGCAAAGCGGCGCAACGGAATCCTATGCGTTTGTCACCATCTGTTCTACGTCACAGTCGCCTGTGGAAAGTAAGCACGCAAACCGCCTTACGGAGAGTTGCGACGGCTGGGTGAATCTGAAAGGCAGTGACGGCAACCCCATCACCTTCAACAATTTGTCAGAATTCTCCAAGGTTGCATTTGGTATGAAAGGAATGTCGGGTACGCTGACGGTGGCAGATATGATCATCGTCAATGCCGCAGGTGAGATCGTTTATTCTACGGCCAACGACCCCCACCTTTTCGGCTTTGGCGATCTCAGACGCGCACAATACCATTGTACTTGGAGTTGCTCTGTTGAACCGATCAAATATATAGGTTATGCCGATGCGACCTGGCCTGTGCGCACGCGAGATGTCACGAACTATATTCCCAATCGTGTTGTTAGCATCGATGTGCCGCAACAATATGATCAAGAAGTGGCAAAGCTGATTATTGATCCCAAACTATCCGTATTTGCCACTGGAAAAGCCTATACGCTGACAGGACGTATCCGCGTGAATCTCAAAGGGCTCTCGGCCACCAATACACTCCCTTCCTATGCCAAACTTTACGGTTTGGGGCTTACCTGCGACTATATGACAACGGGTGAGTGGATCCCCATTGTGGATGAGCATAACGAACCTACCGTTTTTTATGGCGGTCAAAAGGATGATATCTCGTTTTCTTTGGTCAACGGCTATGGAACGCTGGAACTGGCGGATGTCAAGATCGTTGATGCCAACGGCAATGTGATTTATGATATGTGTGTTGACTCGGCATTTGAAAAAGATGTGACCTATCCGGCGCATGTGGGACTTGGTGGCATCTGGAAGTCCTTCGCTTGGGAAGGGGAACCTTCTGCCCATCCGTTTACGGTCAATATCAAAGTCAACCCCATTTTGCAGACGCATACGCAAGCGGACTATCAAGTGCCCGTTTTTGCGGAAAGCGTCCCTAATTCTTAAACCTGCGTCTATCTTATAGGAGGTGGTGCAAATGCTTTGGACTATCATATATGTTTTTTGGGCGTTGATCGGTCTGTGCATCGGCAGCTACCTTAATGTGGTCATCTATCGGGTGCCGCTCAAAATGAGCACAGCGTTTCCGCCGTCGCATTGTCCAAATTGCAACGAGCGTATTCGTTGGTATGACAATATCCCCGTGCTGTCCTATTTGATGCTTGGCAGAAAATGCCGATACTGTCGCCAACCGATCTCACCGCGTTATATGCTGGTGGAACTTGCCAATATGCTGTTGTGGCTGGGGTGTGCGCTGCTGTTTGCACCCGATGCGTTGCCGACAGCGGTGATCTCTTCGATTGCTTGCTCAGTGCTCCTGTGCGTGGCGTTTATCGACCTGGAGCATATGTTTATTCCCGACCGCTTTCAGGTGATTTTGGCAGCCCTTGGCGTGGCTGCACTGGTTGCTTCCCTGTGGTATCCCGATGGGGTTCTGTGGTGGGAACGCCTGATCGGTATGGCGGCGGGCGGCGGCGGATTTGGGCTCATTTATCTCGCTTTTTTGTGGATACGCAAAAAGGAAGGTATGGGTATTGGCGATATCAAGTTGGTGGCGGCGGCAGGCTTGCTGCTTGGCCCTTGGAATTTGCTGATCGCCGTTTTTGCCGCGTCGCTGTCGGCGTCGGTCATTCTCATCATTGTGCAGCATCGACAAGGGGAGAGCCAAAAGGAATATCCTTTCGCGCCGTTTATTGCCGCCGGTGTGATCGTGGCCTTGTTGTTTGGTCAAAGTATACAGTCCGCATATTTGGGATTGTTTTTGTAAGAGGGATGATGTATGGAAAAATTCAAGTATGTCGCCGTTAACGTAGACAAGAAGCGATTTCACGGTAGCTTTTTGGCGGAAAACGAGGAGCATTTGCGGGAGCAGCTGGCACAGCAAAACCTGTATCTGGTCAAGTGTAAACAGGTGTCCGGCACAACGCCCAACGCCTTCTGGTCGGTGAGTGGCAAAACCAAGCCCGCGGAACTGACCACCTTCTGCCGCCAATTCTCCATTATGATCACCTCCGGCATCTCAATCGTTGAGAGCGTGAGCATTTTGAAAAATCAGCCCTATTCCGGCTATCTCAAATCGGTGCTGGAATTTGTCCACGAGGACATCAACGCCGGTATGCTTCTGTCGGAAGCGATGGCGAAGCACAAGAACGCCTTTCCCGACTTCTTCCGCAATATGGTGTACGTCGGTGAGATGAGTGGATCGCTCGACAAGGTGCTGTCCAACATCGCGGACTACTATGAGTCTGACTCCAAGATAAAGGGTCAGGTCAAGAGCGCGCTGGCGTATCCGATCATGCTGATCGTGATGCTGTCGGCGGTGCTGGTACTGTTGATGGTGTTTGTTATTCCGACCTTTATGGATGCTTTGGGCGGTATGGATATTGAGATGCCCCCCTTGGCATTGGTTTTGTACGATATCAGTCAGTTCTTGAAGTTCTATTGGATGTACTTGGTGCTGGGACTGCTCAGTATTGGTATATTTATCGTTATCTTCCGCAAAACAGATCCCGGGCGCGCCTTTTTCGATACGCTGAAAGTTAAACTGCCCTTGTTCAAAAAAGTGCAGGTCAGCTTGGTGGCGTCACGCTTCGCCCGCTGCTTTAGCTTGCTGCTCTCGAGCGGTATGGACGTGCTGGAAGCTTTGGAGGTCGTCAAGGTTATTTTGGGTAACAAATATATCGAAAAAGAATTTGCGTTGGTCG
>SVOU01000081.1 GCA_015066215.1 Oscillospiraceae bacterium
GTAAAAAATGAGAAAAGCCTTGATTTCTCAAGGCTTTTCGGTGCGGCATCTAAATAGACCGCAATACTTGGTGGGAGAGGGTGGATTCGAACCACCGAAGCTAAAAAGCAGCAGATTTACAGTCTGTCCCCTTTGGCCACTCGGGAACTCTCCCATCTCAAATGCAAAGCCGATTATACCATCTTGCCATCGAGTTGTCAACTGCTTTTTTTCGCTTTTTTAGAATTTTTATGACTTTTGCCTTTCCAGCGCAACGCCACACAGCCGCAAAGCACCAACGCCGCCGCCACTGCCAATATCGTCGCCGTAATCGGCGTTTCGGCAGGCGGCACAACGGGAAGCGGTGCCGCACCCTGCGGCACGGCAGCAAACATCCAGGTGATCGCCTGCGGCATCGACGGCTCGCCGTCGAAAGCAAAGTCACAATGCATCTCCACCTGCCAGGTCATGCTCTCCTGCGGTGCCAGCTCGCCGATCTCGGTCTGCCACTCCGCCAGCCGCACGTAGCGGTCGTGGAACAACATCTGCCCGTCGGTGTTTTTCACCGTCAGGGTGATATGGTTGAGATAGGTGAGGGCCGCGCGGTCGTCAAACGGCAGCCACGCGCCGTTCATATACACCGACATAGTGCGCTCGGTGGTGTTTTGCAGCACCAGCGTGCCCGTGCGACTTTGTCCCGCTTGCAGATCGGGCCATTCCCAAAAGGTAGCCTCTTGGCTGTCGGGGAGAAACTGCGCGCTTTCGCCCAGATCGTTCATCGTCCACACGCGTGCGGTATCCGCCGCACAGGGCAACGCCGAGACAACGCACGTCAACAGGCACAAAAGGCAAATACACAGCTTTTTCACGCGGCATCGCCTCCTTTTTTGCGGCGATTGAGCAGCGAGGACACCACGCCGCTTGCCACGACGATACCGCCGCAAAGCAACCACGCCCACAGCGGAATACCGCCCCATTCGGCGGGCTGATCATCGTCGGCGGGTGCCGACGGCTCGGGGGCGGCGGTCGTCTGCGGTGCGGTGGGGAAATAGGGCGTATCGGTGGCGGTTGTGGTCGTCGATTTGCCGTCAAAGGGATTGCCGCCCGCCATCACCGTTTTCACCTGCTCGGCAGTCAGAGCCTTGTCAAACAGATATACCTGCGCGAGCTTACCTTTAAGCGTAGCCCCCGCGGTATCACCCGCCGCGCCCACAAACAGGCGGTTGGCGCGCATCTCCACCAAGCTCAAGATCACCATCTGCTCAAACCACAACGCGCCGTCGATATACAGGCGAAAATACTGCCCGTCGGACACGAACGCGATATGATGCCATTCGCCTGCGGGAATGGGATAGGCGAGCCCCTCGTCGATGGGGTTAAAAAGTTCCACGTTGAGATTGCCGTCCACGTGCCAAAAGCGCAGATACACGCCGTCCACCTGTCCGCTGTTGTTGTGATGCAGGGATACGGTCAGCGTGTCCTTGGTGATGTTGCTGGTCATCGAAAACAAGATCGGCTCGGTGCCGTTATATTCCCAGTTGACCCAAGCCGTAAAGCTGCTTTTGATCAGCGGCAACGGCTCGGAGGTGACGCGCAGATATTCGCCGTTGCCCGACAGCGACAGCACGCGTCCGCGTGCGGCGTCGGTCACCCACGGCAGCGCGCCGTGAGCGGCTTCTGCGCCGTTTTTGATATAGTCCACGTATTTGGACGGATTGCCCGCTTGCGGCACGACCGCTTGGCGATTTTTGGTGTAGCCCTGTGGCATTGCCGCTGACACGGACAAAACAGACCCTGCCGCCAACAACAGGCAGCAAAGCCATACACACACGGAAATCCACCGGCGTTTGATCATCCAAATCCACCTCGTTTTTGCGTCAGGTCTTGCCTCTATTGTCCTATTTTTTCACCGATTTGTCAATGGGAGGCGCGAAATTTCCCTAAAAACCCATCGTTCTTTGTGCGGGTTGTCAAAAAATGGGTGAGGGTATTGTATTTTCCCCAAGAATAGAGTATATTGGTTATACTATAACTTATATATAAACGGCTCCCCGAAATATAAAAACGGAGGTGGCATCCCTTGGCTGACAAGCGCTATTTTCCCTTGTTTGTGGATATCACAGGCAACAACTGCACCGTGATCGGCGGCGGCGACCGCGCCGCGGATTGTGTGCGGTTGCTTTTGTTGTGCGGCGCACACGTGACGGTCATCAGCCCCCAGCTGTGTGCCCCCTTGCAGGAGGCTGCCGAAAAAGGCTACGTACGCCACCTGCCCCGCAAATTCTTTCGCGGCGATTGCAATCAGGCGATGCTGTGCGTGGCAGCGACCGACGACCGTCAGGTCAATATCGCGGTGGCAACGGAGTGTAAAGCCAAAAACCGCCCCGTCTACGTCACCGAGCCGAGCGAGTATAGCTCGTTCCAATTCCCCGCACCGTTGGACGAAAACGCCGTCATCCCCACCGCGTGGAAAGCCCCGTGATATCGTGACACCGCGTCTTTGTGCGCGGCGTTTTTTTGAACACCGTTTGAAGGAGTGTATAATATGTTTTGTGGATATTGCGGTGCCAAATTGCCCGATGACGCCCGCTTTTGCAGTGCCTGCGGCAAGCCGACGGCAGGAGCGGCAACCCCGCCCGCCCCTGCGCCTACGCCCGCCCCTGCGCCTACGCCCGCACCTGCACCTGCGCCGTCGCCCGTACGCAAGCTCTATCTGCGCCACGACCGCGACGGCTTTGCCAAGCACTATTTCACCGTCATCGACCAAAACGGCAACAGCCTCTATGAAGCGGTCGTGACCGAGCGCATTATGAAATATTCCGCCACCCTGTCCCGCCCCGACGGCACACAGGTGGCGACGTTGCAACAAACGGCGGGACTGACCGCGCTCAACTTCGTGATGCAACGCCCCGACGGCACCACGTTGACCGAGCTCAAACAAAAGCCCCACTTCGGGCACTTCGACTATCACCTGCCGCAATACGGCATCACCGCCACCAGTAAGTTTTTGGCGGTCACCTTCCAGATCAATCAAAACGGCGTGCTTGTCGCCGACGCGACCAAGGTGCAAAAAGAGGTCAACGACGCCTTTATGTTCACCTTTGCCGACCCCGCGCTGGAAGTGCCGCTGATCGGTCTGCTGCTTGCCGTGGAAATCACCCATTTGAGCGGCGAACAACGCCGCGCACAGATGTCATAACAAAAAACGCCCGTCAATTGACGGGCGTTTTTATTTAGTCCTCAACGATCAGCTTGTCAAAGAAATCCGCAACGTGGAAATTGGGTTTTTCGGTGACGACGGGTGCCCACGCGGCGTAATGCTCGCTGGCGGTCAGGTCGCCGCACTTGTAGAAGTTGCCGCGCATCACGGGGCAGGTGTTCTCAAAATAGACCCGCAGGAAGCTGTCGGGGATCTCATATTTGAGCGTCCAGTCGCCGTCCTTGGCATTCGATTCCACGCGGAAAATATCCCGCGCGCAGTCAATATGCAGGCGGTCGCCGCGACCGGGACCGTAGCCGATATGCATACGGCCTTTGGGGTTGACCTCAAAGTTGATGTAGTTGTGATTGAGCGGGTCGGGCTTGAGGAAAAACTCCATACAGCTGTCGGTGCAGATCTTGCCGTTTTCGCAATCTACCTCGGCACGCAGCGGCGTCTCGTTGGTGTGCATCTTTACGAAAAAGCCCTTGTTGCCGCGCAACACCTGAAAGGTGGTGGCGGGAGCGGGCGCAAAATCCGCCCACGGGTTGTTGTCAACGGCACCGACCGCAGCCGTTGCCCATTCGGGTGCATCCAAAGTGATCGTGTCCAGATCCACACGGCGAATACGATATTCCATAACATCCACTCCTTTTGGGAAATTATAGCATATCCGCGCCGCCGTTGCAAGTGCCGACCAAAAAAACAACACCCCCGTTGCCGTTTCGGCAACGGGGGTATTTTATGGTCGGATTACGAAACCGCCGTTTTCTTTTTGCGGCGCCCCTTTGCGGTTCTGTGAATGATCACAAAAAAGATATAACAAGGAATGGCTAACGTTTGAAACACACAAAACAGCACAATAGCAAAGGTTCTGGCCACGGTTTTATCACTGTTATAACTGTCAAAAGAAGCAAACACCGTATCCTCAATGGACAATGCCGCGATCCTATTCCACTTGTCAGCGACCACGGTCACAACGGGCGCGTTCGACAAAAGCTCCGAAAAAGCAGAATGATCAAGGGCGTCCACGGAAGATCCGCCCAAACGATACGCTTTGTTGTAAAGGTGTATTGTATAATAATGCGTCCTGCTTTTCCCCCAATCCTTCATAACGCGGTCAAAGCTTTGAACGGCGCCAACCACTTCGGTGGTGTTGCTTTGGCTTGCAGGCGCGGTTTTCACTATGCCGAAAAAGACAAAAAGAACGGTGGCAACCGCTTCCAATATAAGTAGCAAAACGGTGGCTTTTATGCGCGCCGCTTTTCTTTGGTTAGTCAGCGAATATTTCATCTTTTCACCGCCTTGGAGTATACTTTTGTTAAACAACGGAGATAAAACCATCTCCTCGCCACGATAATGCCGCAACACTTGGTCGAAAAACAAAGTTGTGCTTTTTTACCGTTCCCGCTTATCGCGCGATAAGCTCCAGCTTGCGGATCTGCAAAGCCGCATCGAAATCACCCGGCAATTCAAAGCCGATGTTGGTGGAGAGTATCTTCATCCGCTCAAAACGGCTGTCGGGCAGCGTGCCGCGCTTTTGCGCGGTCTCAACGGCGCGCTTGATAAGCGGCAGCAGATCAGCCTTGCAGTGCAACCACGTTCCCATCGCGGGGATCTCGTCGGTATAGGCGGTCAGCGGCTCGACAACGATCATTTTGTTGGTACAGTCGTCCTTGCCCACGTCGAGCTGTGCATATCCCGGATAAACGGTGTGGCGCGAATCGAAAAAGATGACGCCAAACCAGAACATATCCCCCGCCACGGGGTCGCCGATAGCAAAAAAGTGTACGAACTGCGCGGCATGCAGCTCGGGGTCGAGCTGCTCGGGCGGCGTATTGCAACGGCAATATTCCATACGCACCTCAGCCGTGTAGTCCAGCGCCGTCAACTCACCCAGCGACGGCTCGCCCTCGACGTAATCGTGCTGTTCGAGCAACAGATGCGGCCACGACTGCCCTTGCACCCGCGGAACGCCGCCGTATTCTGCCGAAGCGCGCAGCTCCAATCGCACGGCGTAATCATCGTCCACCGCCACGTCAATGCGCGCGCTGGGCGTTTCATAGGCATATCCGCCGTCTGCGCGGCGCAGGCGGGGCGTTTTATCCGTCAGGGGGTGATTATACAGCGCCCACTGTGCCACGTTCCAGCGTTGCCGTCCCGTAGTTTCGGACACACCGGCATATTGCGCCACGAAATCCTCCTCGTGCCGCGCACCGTAAACGGCAAGTCCGTTGCGAAAGGTGTGGTCTTGTATGATGTGTAGCGGCAACGGGCCGCGTTTGAGCGCAAAATCCTCGTGGAAAATATACGATCGCTCACTCCATAGAATACCCATACTGTATAGCCCCTTCAAAGTTATATTGGCGCTGCTTTATTTATCCCATTTGTTCACAGCCTCAACGCGCCGTTCCAGCTCCTTGACCAATATCTCGGAATCGCGCGGTGAGTTTTGCCCCTCGCGGGCGCTGTCCCGCAGGTTGTTCACAACGACGATCAGACACAAGGCCAACGCGACCACCGAAACGGTGATATTTTTCTGTATAACAGACAAAACGATAGCGCCGATGGCCAAAAGGATCATAAAGATAAGGGAAATGATCTTGAAAACCTGATTGGATTTTCGAAATCCCGTGTAATAGGTCACGTAGGTCTTGCCGTCTTGCGTGATAACCTTGCCGTAAAGGTTGGTGGAGTTAGTGTTGTCCGCACTCCTTGCCGGCGGATCGGTGATGTATACGTTGCCGCTTTCGTAGCAGTAAAAAGCGATCTGGTTTTCGCCGCTGATCTCTTCCCGACAAACGCCTTCCAGCTGCATAAACTTCTCGATCGCATCCTCACGCGTGGTAAAAACCTCGTATTTTCCCTCTTGAATTTTCTGCATACCACCATCACCGCCTTGAAAACAGTATAGCATAAAAGCGATGATAAATCAATGCGAAGCATTGTGTTAAAATTCGTGGCGGAGCCACACCAACTTATTACTTATTACTTCTTATTTATTACTTCCCAAAGCCCCAAGGACTTTTTGAGGTAAGAGTGAAGAGGTAATAGGTAAGAAGTAAGCCCCAAGAACTTATCGTCCTTGGGGCTTTGGCTCTCGTGTCCGAAAAAGAACTGGGCAAAAACCTGATTTTCTATTCCAATTTACCATATTTCTTTTCAATTCGTTTATCTCGCTTATTTTGCTTTGTTTGCAGATGCTTAATCCACCAAAAACGCAACAAGAGAAATGCTATATCAATTAAAGCCAACAGCCCCGCCAACAAAAAATAAGGACTTCGCGGAATGGGATCATCATTGTTATATGACACGACAATATTATCCCCTACTCGCACTTCTTCGGCATAATCGACAAAAAGTAAAAAACGATTCCTACTCCACTTAATTGTAGCTTTCGTATTTTGAACAAGAATATTCCTAATGCTATCTCGTTCAAAATCGCCTGTCAAATTATAAGATTCTCCATCTGAAGTGTAAATTCTATATATGTTTCCTCCTCGGCCATAGTTTACGGTTAATTTTGAAACAATAATATCTTTCTCGTTTAATTCATCATATTTTGGCTCGGGAAATATATCTGGAAGGAAACAAATTATAACAGACAGCAAAAGTGATAAAGAAAAAAACAAAATTGTTCCCATCTTCATTTTTTTGATTTTTTCATCACTTATCCGTTTCACATCATCACCGCCTTGGGTTATTTATTTAATTTACTTTTAGCAGTATTTATTGACGTAACAAGTAACTTCTTAACTTCAATGCACTTTTCTAAAATTTCGTTGTTATCATAATATCCACTTTCAATTAAAA
>SVOU01000082.1 GCA_015066215.1 Oscillospiraceae bacterium
TAGGATGCATATCGTAGTTTTGGATGCCCAGACGGTCACCAACGGTGACGTGTCTTTGGAGCCGATCAAGGAATTCGGTGAGTTGACGGTTTATCCGTTGACCGCTTACGAGGAAATCGCCGATCGTATTGCCGATGCCGACGCCGTTTTCTGCAACAAATCGCTACTGGACAGCTATACCTTGCGCAAAGCAGAAAAGCTACGCTATATTGGCTTGTTTGCCACCGGCTATAACAATATTGATCTGGCTTATACCCGTGAAAAAGGCATCACCGTATGCAACGCGGGGAGTTATTCCACGCAGGCGGTGGCACAGCACACGTTCGCGCTTATTTTGGAGCATTTCAACCGTGTGGGAGCCTATAACGATTTCGTTCAGGCGGGAAACTGGGTGAACAGCACAACGTTTTCACCATTTGTTTTTCCAACGGACGAGCTGTGTGACAAAACCATCGGTCTTATCGGCTACGGCAGCATCGGCAAGGCGGTAGCACGTATCGCGCAGGCATTTGGCATGCGCGTGCTTGTGCACACCCGCACGCCGCAAGAGGATGGCACAGTAACGTTTTTGTCCTTGGAAGAGATGTTGCCGCAGGTGGACGTGTTGTCTATTCACTGCCCACTCAACGACCGGACGCGCGGTATGATCAATGCCGACGCTCTGTCGCGCTGCAAAAAAGGTGCGTTTTTGGTCAATACCTCGCGTGGTCCTGTTGTGGATGAAAAAGCTTTGCGCGCGGCATTGAAGAGCGGGCATATCGGCGGTGCGGGTTTAGACGTGCTGCAAGTGGAACCGATGGAGAGCAGTTGTCCGCTTTTGAATATGCCCAACTGTATGATAACACCGCACGTGGCGTGGGCACCAGTGACCACGCGACTGCGCTTGATGAATATTGTGACGGATAATTTGCGTTGCTTCTTGAATGGCGCGCCTAAGAACGTTGTGAACGGATAAAAAGACGATAAAATCAGGTGTAAAAACGGTGCAAAGGCTTGTAATTGCGAAGTGAATTTGCTATAATACTATAATAGTCTGCCAAAGGGGGAGAGAATGAATGGTACGCGCGTTGATAGAAAATCACGATTCGTGGATCAATGTTTTGCTGATCGTGTTCAGTTATGCGGCATTGATATTCTGTATGCTACCCATTCACGAGTTCGCCCACGCACTGGTCGCCAACAAGTTAGGTGACCCGACGGCAAAGTGGCACGGACGGTTAACGCTCAACCCGCTTAAACACCTTGACAAATTTGGCACGTTGATGATGCTGTTGGTCGGCTTCGGCTATGCGAAGCCTGTGCCGGTCGATTCCCGCTATTTTCAAAAGCCCGGCCGTGATTTGGCTTTGACCGCCTTGGCAGGACCTGTGTCCAATTTGCTGATGGCAGTTTTGTCTGTGGGGATATTTGCGGCGATTCAGCTTGCGTTTCCGAACCAGCTGAAAGTGGTCGGCGGTATGATTTATTACAATGCCGACTGGATCCTTTATGCTTACATTGTTCTCATAGAAGTGTTTGCCTCTGTCAATCTGGTGTTGGCTGTTTTTAACCTGCTTCCGATTTTTCCGCTGGACGGTTCGCGTATCTTTGGCGTGTTTTTACCCGCAAAATGGAACTGGAAAATGCAGCAGTATCAACACGTCATTTCCTTGGTGTTTCTGGTGCTGATATTTTCGGGTGTCTTGGACAAGCCGCTTTACTGGTTGCAGCATTTTGTCGGCGGCGGTATTTGTCATATGTTTGGATTACCCAATTTGTTTTGATGTGAGGAGTTTATGGAAACCATTTCCTACAAGCTACCGGTATTTGAGGGACCTCTTGATCTGCTCTTGTATCTGGTGCAAAAGAATAAACTGAATATTTACGATATTCCGATTGCCGAAGTGCTGGAGCAATATCTTGACACCATTCGTCAGATGCAGGAGACGGATATGGAGGTCGCTACCGAGTTTTTGGATATGGCGGCGCGCCTTGTCCATATCAAATCGACCATGTTGCTCCCGCGTCACGAGGAAGAAACGGAACAGCTCAAACGCGAACTGACGGGTGAACTGATCGAGTATCAGCTGTGCCAGCAAATCGCGAGGCAAATGGCGACGGGCTATCTTGGAGGTTTGCTGTTCGTGCGCGAGCCGACCGAGATCGAGCCGGATATGACCTATCGCAGACAGCACGCCGCCACCGAGTTGGCAGATGCCTATCTGGCGGCAGCAGGGCGCGGTAAACGCCGTTTGCCGCCGTCGCCACAGGTGTTCAGCCGCATCGTGTCTCATCCGATCGTGTCGGTGTCCTCGCGTATCGTGACGGTGCTGCGACGGCTCAAAGAACAGGATCGTGTGCGGTACACGGCACTGTTTGAAAATGCCGAAAGCCGCTCGGAGCTGGTTGCGATTTTCTTGGCGTTGCTCGAACTGATGAAAGCGAAGCGCATCTTTGTCAGCGGCGAAGGAGAAGAGGCCGAGGTACAGGCACTTTCGGGTGCGGCAACCAACGAAGAGTTTGTCAGTGACTTTGATTGAACATAAACGGGGTGCAAAATGGAAAACCAAAACTATAAAGCTGCCATAGAGGCGATTTTGTTCGCCAACGGCGAACCGATCAGCCTGTCACGCATTGCAGAAGTGTTGGAGCTGGACACCGAGTTTGCGATGCAGTTGATGGCAGAACTTGTGGATGAATATGAGCAAAAAGACGGCGGTCTGCGGATTTTGCGGCTGGAAAACGCCTATCAAATGACCACCGCCAAAGCGTATGCCGACGAGGTGCGCCGCGCGATGGATCTGCGCCGCAACACGCCGCTTTCCCAAGCGGCTATGGAGGTGCTGGCGATCGTTGCGTATAACCAGCCTGTCACAAAGGCGTTTGTGGAACAAGTGCGCGGCGTGGATTGCTCGGCAGTAATTCAGGGTCTGATGACCAAAAATCTGGTGGAAGAGCGTGGGCGATTGGAACTGCCCGGTCATCCGCTGCTGTATGGCACGACGGCGGTATTTTTGCGCTGCTTCGGGCTGGATTCTATCAAACAATTGCCGCCCTTGCCGCAGAGCGAAACGGGCGGTGTGTTGGTGGAAACCACGCTGGATGAGATTATTGAAGCACAAGATCAAGAAACACAAGAGTAAGAGTTTTTCTTCCGAAAAAACAAGGAGGTAGCAGCTATGGCCAAACAAGTGAGCGAACTCTTAGGCGTGACAATGGATCGCATCAAAGAGATGGTGGACGTAGATACCGTTATCGGAACGCCGATTACGGTGGGCGACGTGACGCTGATCCCCATCTCGAAGGTGACCTGCGGTTTTGCGGGTGGCGGCACCGATCTGCCGACCAAATCCGAAAAAGAACTGTTCGGCGGTGGCAGTGGTGCGGGCGTTTCCGTGACACCTATCGCTATGCTGTGCGTGCGCGATGGTCACACGTCCGTGTTGCCGTTGCAGGCAAACCCCACCGCGACCGACAGATTGGTAAGTTTGATTCCCGATATGGTGGACCGCGTCAGCGATCTGTTCGTCAACAAAGAGCCGACTGCTTAAAAAGGATACTTCGGTATGCTTCGATGACCTGCCGCATATAGTGTCGGTGAGGTGATCGGTGTGAAAAAAACGGTGGCAATCTTGCTTTGCTGTGTGTTATTGCTGACAGGTTTTTCGGTATCTGCCGCGCCGTCGGTGTCATCTGTGTCTGCTGTCATTTATGTTCCCGAAACGGGGGAGATCCTGTGGCAAAAGGATGGCAACACGCCGCGACCGATGGCAAGTACTACCAAGCTGATGACGGCTCTTTTGGGTGCACAACTTCTGGAACTCGACCGCGAGATCACCATGCCGAAAGAGGCGGTGTTGGTTGAGGGATCGTCGCTCGGACTCAAAGGCGGAGACCGTATCACCGTGCGTGATCTGCTGACGGGTATGCTGCTGGAATCGGGAAACGATGCTGCCAACGTGGTGGCACTGACTGTTGACGATAGCTTGGAGGCGTTTGCACGCCGTATGAATGAGAAGGCGGCGGCACTCGGTATGACCGACAGCGGTTTTGTAACCCCGTCGGGGCTGGATGCCGTCGGGCATCAGGCGTCGGCGGCAGATATGGCAAAGCTGGCGGCGGCTGTGCTGGAAGATCCGTTTTTAGCGGAGGTTTGTGCAACAAAGCAAACGCAGATATCCTTTGGTTCGCCGCCCGTCAAGCACACGGTCACCAACCACAACAAGTTACTGACAAAAATGTCAGATTGCATTGGACTAAAAACAGGTTTTACCACGAAAGCGGGACGCTGTCTGGTGTCTGCCGCCAAACGCGACGGCATTACGCTGATAGTCGTGACGCTGAACGGTCACGACTACTGGAACGATCACCAAGCCTTGTATGATTACGGCTTTTCTCAAGTCAAGCGCGCAACCTTGCCCGCTGTGGCTGTTCCGCCGCTTCCCATTGCAGGCGGTGTGCAAGATAGAGTGGGGCTAGTGTGTGACCCGCTTTGTCCGCCTATCGTGTCGGCTGACGATACGTCAACCTTTGTTGCACACACCGAGTTGCCGGCATTTGTGCTGGCACCCGTTGAAAAAGGAGAGATCATAGGTCGTGTCTGTTTCGAAACGGACACAGGACTTTGCTATACAACCCCTCTGCGTGCCGCAGAAGCAGTAAAAGAGCGACCCGTGTCCTCGGTATGGATTTGGTGGTGGCGATTTTTCTGCGCTTTGCTGGCGGCTTGGGGCTGACAGAAAGGAATCAAAAAATGGCACTTATCAGATTGCAAAAATTCTTGTCAGAGCGTGGTGTGGCTTCCCGCCGTAAAGCGGAGGAGCTTATTCTCGCGGGCAAGGTGAAGGTGAATGGCAGACCCGTTGAGCTTGGCGACAAGGTGGATCCGATGAAAGATATCGTCACCGTTGGCGGCAAACGGGTAGGGGAGGCGGAAACACCCACATACATTATGCTCAACAAGCCTCGCGGCTATGTGACCACGCTCAGTGATGAGCAGGGGCGTAAGTGTGTAGCGGATCTTTTGGGTGACGTGGGCGTGCGCGTATTTCCCGTCGGTCGCTTGGATAGGGAATCCGAAGGGCTGCTGCTTTGCACCAACGACGGCGATTTTGCCAACGCGATGATGCATCCGTCAACCCACGTTCCCAAGAACTATCGCGTCACTTTGCGCTCGGAAATTACCGACGAACAGCTTAATATTTTTCACGATGGTATGATGCTGGACGGCAGAAAAACTGCTCCTGCGGATATTTTTGTCATCAGTGAGCAACCTGACCGCACGGTGGTGGAAATCGTGCTGTATGAAGGTCGCAACCGTCAGATTCGCCGTATGTGTGAACAGTTGCAGTTGCCGGTTATTCGCCTCAAACGCGTGGCAATGGGCGGCGTCAAGCTGGGTATGCTGCCTGTCGGCAAATGGCGTCATCTTGACCCCAAAGAAGTGAAAGCGTTGCTTATGGCGGCACAGGTGCAAAAGAAAATTGCCGCTTCGTATATTAAGCATGGTAGGGAGGGACAAGACCGTGTTGATAATCGTACCCGCCGATGAGGTAACCGCTGCGCGCTGCCGCGAACACGCAGGGCTTGACGGCTCTGTACTGTCTATGACGGATGGCGGTGAGTGGAAAGGCTATTGCCTTTACACATATAATCAAGACGCTTTGACCATTCATCGTACGGAAACTGACGATGAATTGCTGGCAGAAGGACTTGTACGCGCGGCCGTGAATATTGCCAACAACCGCGCAGTTCCGGTGGCTGTGTGTGAGGACCTGCGCTTCGCAGATATGTTGAAGAGGCTGGGCTTTGTTGCTGACGAGGGCGGCGTTTCAGTACAGGTGCAAAACTTTTTCAAGCCTTGTTGCTGTGCCTGCGCGCATAAAAAGGAGGAAGTACAATGATCAGGAGTATGACCGGTTTCGGACGTGCTGAGCGTGTGACCGAAGGTATGTCCGTGACTGTCGAGATACGGTCGGTGAATCACCGCTATTTTGAGTTCAGTTCCCGTACGCCGCGTGCTTATGGCTACTTGGACGAAAAATTGAAAAACTATTTGCAATCTTGCATTTCTCGCGGCAAGGTAGATGTCAACCTGTGGATTGAAACGGTCGATCGTCCCGGCAGCGAGGTGCTGATCAATCATTCTCTCGCCGAAAGCTATGTGAAGGCGCTCAAAGAGCTTGCCGAGCGGTATGATCTGCGCGATGATGTCACGGCAGGCTCGCTGGCGCGCTATCCCGATATTCTGACGGTTCATCACGAACCCGAGGACGAAGAACTCGTCTGGAATATTGTTCGCAGCGTGACCGATGAGGCACTTGCCGCTTTTGTAGCGATGCGTGAGCGCGAAGGTGCTAAGTTGCGGGAAGACGTGCTCAGTCGCGCCGAAACCATTTTGGAGAATGTTACCTTCATTGAGGAACGTTCACCCAAAACAGTCAAGGAACATATGGACAAGGTCGAGGCGCGTATGCGTGAGTTGCTCAACGGTGCGGCGGTTGACGAACAACGGTTGCTTACCGAAGCGGCTGTCTATGCGGATAAAATCGCAGTGGCGGAAGAAACCGTGCGCTTGCGCAGTCACTTTGAGCAGTTGGTGCAGCTGATGAACAGCAGTGACTCCATCGGCCGTAAGTTAGATTTCCTGGTGCAGGAGATCAACCGTGAGACCAACACTATCGGCTCGAAATCGGGCGATTTGAGTATCACCCGCAAAGTGGTGGATATCAAAGCTGAGATCGAAAAGATTCGCGAGCAGATTCAGAACATCGAGTGAGGTGCTGAGAATGAAGCTTATCAATATTGGTTT
>SVOU01000083.1 GCA_015066215.1 Oscillospiraceae bacterium
TAAAGCGGCGGCATCGGCGGGGGTCATATGGATGTGGCGCTTGGCGGCGATGACGCCTTCGGTCAGCTCAACTTCGCCTTTGGGGCCGACCAGCTTGCAAGCACCCGAGCCGGCAATATCGCCCGACTCACGGATGGGGGCTTTGACGCCGATGGAACGGGCGTCGGTCAGGGACAGCTCCACCTGAGAGGCTTTGCGGACGGGGCCGAGAATGGACACACCGCTGATGGTCTTTTTGGGGCCGACAACATCCACACGCTCTTCGCAGGCGAACTGACCGGGCTGGGACAGGTCCTTTTTCGGAGTGAGGACGTAATCCTTGCCGAACAGAACTTCGAGATCCGCCTGCGACACGTGAACGTGACGCGCGGAGGTTTCAACCAATACTTTTTGCATATATGACACATCCTTTGTTAAAATCTGTGTACTATTGTACTCCATCTCTCTTGTTTTTTCAAGGGGTAATGTGGTATAATTCCAACAGAATACCAAAGGGAGGGCTTTTTGGATGGCTGTGACCGATTGGAAAGCGTTATTTGCGGCGTGCGGTGAGTGTCGCCGCTGTGATTTGGCAAATACCCGCCACAACGTGGTTGTCGGCGTGGGCAACCCGCAGGCGGAAATTATGTTTATCGGCGAGGGACCGGGCGAAAACGAGGATCTCAAGGGCGAGCCGTTTGTGGGACGCGCGGGCAAACTGCTTGACCAGATGCTCGCGGCGGTAGGGCTGTCGCGGCAACACAACATCTATATCGCCAATATCGTTAAATGCCGCCCGCCCAAAAACCGTGACCCGCTCCCCGAGGAGCAAGCCGCTTGCACGCCGTGGCTGATGCAACAGATCGAGGCGATCAACCCCAAAATTATCGTCTGCTTGGGGCGTATTGCCGCTTGTTATATGATCGATCCCGATTTCAAGGTGATGAAACAGCACGGTGAGTTTATCGAAAAGGATGGGCGGCTGATGATGGGGATGCTTCACCCCGCCGCTATTTTGCGCAACCCCAACCAGCGCTCGGTTGCGTTTGCGGATTTTGTTACGCTGCGTGATAAGATCGCCGAGATCTGCACCCATACGGAATTGGTATTTCCCGAGTAATAATATCGCCCCCGTACAGCACGTACGGGGGCGATATTTCATATTTATGCTTTTTCGAAGCCGACCAGCACGGCTCCTTTTTCGGCGTAGAAGCTGCACAGGCCGCGCAGTTTATGTATCTCGACCGACACCTTTTCAAATTTGGCGAGCAACAGCTCTTTGAGACGCAGGGCGGCGGTTTCGTTACGGCAATGTCCGATGCTCACCTTGCCGCCGCAAAAGCCTTCGGTCTCCATACCCTCTGCCAAGGTTTCCAGCCCGCGCTTTTCGCCGCGACATTTGTGCAGCGGTTCGAGGGTGCCTTCGGTGCTGGCGCGCCCGACGATGCAGATACCCGCCAGACCGACGATCTTGGCTACGACGGGCGACACGCGGCCGTTGTTGGCAAAGGTTTTTAAGGATTTGAGCATAAACATCAGCCCCGTCTTTTTGAGGTAGCCCGTGATGTTTTCGCAGATGTCCTCATAGGGCATATTGTTTTGGATATATTCCTCGAGTTTTTCGATCACCAGCGTGACTTCGGGGCCCGCAGAGAGGGTGTCGATGACGAAAACACGCTTGTTTTCGTCGGTGGATTCATAGATCTCTTTGGCGGCGCGCGCGGCGTTGTAGCTGCCTGACAGACCGCTTGTGATGGTCACGCAAATGACGTCGTCGGCATCGCCGAAGGCTTCCAGCCAATCGTTCATATTCGGGCAAGAGGATTTGGATTTGCCCTTGTATTTGTCCATATAGTCGACCAGTTCCTCCACGTCGAGGAACTCGTCGTCAACGAACTCTCTTTCGTCGGTGAGCACCTTCATCGGCGCATACGCATAGTTTGCGTGCGGCAGGGTAAACAGGTCGCAAGACGTGTCGGCAACGATTTTGATCTTTCTCATAAAAGCCTCCGTTTTTCGGTTGGTGGGCGTTGCGGTTTGCGTTTTCTTTGTCAAACATCTTGCTAAGTATACCGCAAAGATGTTGAAATGTCAACAAGTTTGTAGAAAACAGCCCCGCACGGTTTGTGCGGGGCTGTTTTTAATTGAGTAGCAGATCGTTTTCTTTGATCCAACCGATACGACGCAAAAGCCAGCCGCCTGCCCAGCACAAGATCGCCGGCAGTACCACACAGATGAGCGCAAGACCCAGCCAATCAAACCACGTGGGGGCAAAGCCGGTATCCATCCACCCCGTCCATACGCCGATGGGACCGCACAGTCCGCAAGTACCCATACCGGCGTTGATGGCGGCACCGTTCATCTCCAACTTGAACAGGCAAGTGGCAATGGGGCCCGTGATGGCAGACGCCACGATGGGCGGCAACCACACGCGCGGGTTACGGATGATGTTGGGCATTTGCAGCATAGAAGTGCCGATGCCCTGCGACACCAAGCCGCCCCAGCGGTTTTCTTTGAAGCTCATCACCGCAAAGCCGACCATCTGGGCGCAACAGCCTGCGACTGCCGCGCCGCCTGCCAAACCCGTCAGCCCAAAGCTCGCGCAGATAGCCGCGCTGGAAATGGGCAGCGTCAGCGCAATGCCCACCAGCACCGACACGATCATACCCATCCAGAAGGGGTGCAGTTCGGTTGCCAGCACGATCACTTCGCCGATCCAGCTTGCCGCCGCACCGATAGGCGGTGCGATCCATTTTGCCAACGCCACACCCACCAAAATGGTGACGGCGGGGGTGACGAGAATATCTACTTTGGTCGTTTTGGACACCAGTTTGCCGCATTCCGCCGCGATGATCGCGATCACGAACACCGCTAAAGGTCCACCGGCGCCGCCTTCAGCGTTTGCCGCCCAGCCCACGGCCGCCAGCGAAAACAGCACCATCGGGGGGGCTTTGAGGGCGTGACCGATCGCTACCGCCATCGCGGGACCTGCCACCGCCATCGCATAGCTGCCGATGTCGGTCAGAAACGCCACGTCCAGTTGGGTGCCGAGTGTTTTGATGATGGTGCCGATCAGCAGAGAGCAAAAAAGCCCCTGCGCCATCGCGCCCATCGCGTCAATGCCGTACCGTTTGGCGGAAAATTTTACGTCTTTTTTGTCAAAAAAAGCGCAAACAGCCCGCCACGTGCGGATCAGTTTCTCTTTCATTTGCCAAAACGCCTCTTTTCAGCAAGATTTGACATCAGTATAGCACAGAAAAAGGCGTGAAAACAATGTGTAAAACGAGAAAAAATTTTTCCACGCAGGGCGGCTGTTTTGTCAGTTTTAGAGAAGTTGGCAAAATGGGGGCATTTCCCTTGTAAGTTCAGAGAAAAGGGTTGCATTTTTGGAAAAATTCGGGTACAATATTTTATTGGTGTATAAAGTTATTTCCCCATATATATTTTTAGGAAAGGATGTTTTCCCATGAGTTATTTGAGCAAAAAGAACGTGGAAGACCTCAACGTGGCGGGTCGCCGCGTGTTGGTGCGTTGCGATTTCAACGTGCCGCTGAAAAACGGTGTTATCACCGACGAAAACCGCATCGTTGCGGCGCTTCCCACCATCCAGTATTTGATCGACAACAACGCAAAGGTCATCCTTTGCTCCCACATGGGCAAGCCCAAGGGTGAGCCGAAACCCGAATATTCCCTCGCGCCCGTCGCTGTGCGTCTGGCTGAGAAACTGGGTAAAGAGGTCGTTTTCGCTGCTGACGACAACGTTGTCGGCGACAACGCCAAAGCGGCTGTCGCGGCGATGAAAGACGGCGACGTGGTGCTGCTGCAAAACACCCGTTATCGTGCGGAAGAAACCAAAAACGGCGAGGCGCTCTCCAAGGAGCTCGCTTCTTTGTGCGACCTGTTCGTCAACGACGCGTTTGGTGCCGCGCACCGCGCGCACTGCTCCACCGTGGGTGTGGCTTCCTTTGTTGAGGAGTCTGCCAACGGCTATCTGATGGCCAAAGAGGTCAAGTTCCTCGGCAACGCTGTTGAGAACCCCGTGCGTCCCTTCGTCACCATTCTGGGCGGCGCAAAAGTGGCTGACAAGCTCAACGTGATCGAGAACCTGCTCAACAAGGCTGACACCCTCATCATCGGCGGCGGTATGGCTTATACCTTCCTCGCGGCGAAGGGCTACGGCGTGGGCACTTCTCTCTTGGACAGCGAGAAGATCGACTACTGCAAAGATATGCTCGCCCGTGCTGAGGAGAAGGGCGTCAAGATCCTGCTTCCCATCGACTGCACCATCGCTAAGGAATTCCCGAACCCCATCGACGCGCCCATCGACGTGGAAATTGTCGACGCGGACAAGATCCCTGCCGACTATATGAGTCTGGACATCGGTCCCAAGACTGCGGCGCTGTTTGCCGAGGCGGTTGCCTCTGCCAAGACGGTCGTCTGGAACGGTCCCATGGGCGTGTTCGAGAACCCCACCCTGGCGAAAGGTACCATCGCTGTGGCTGAGGCTATGGCCAAGACCGAAGGCACCACCATCATCGGTGGCGGTGACTCTGCGGCGGCCGTCAACACCCTGGGCTTTGGCGACAAGATGAGCCACATCTCCACCGGCGGCGGTGCTTCTCTCGAATTCCTCGAGGGTAAAGAGCTGCCCGGCATTGCGGCTATGACCGATAAATAATTTTCAAGACCGTATAAAAGATAAGGAGTGTTCCGTTATGGGTAAATATGTTATCGCCGGCAACTGGAAAATGAACAAGACCCCCGCCGAGGCGACCGCGCTGATCAACGAGATCAAGCCTTTGGTGGCTGACGCTACCTGCGACGTGGTCGTGGGCGTGCCTTTTGTGGATCTGCCTGCCGCGCTGGAAGCGGTCAAGGGCAGCAAGATCGGTGTGGCGGCGCAAAACTGCCACTGGGAGAAATCCGGCGCTTACACCGGTGAGATCTCCGCGCCGATGCTCAAAGAGATGGGCGTTGGCTACGTCATCCTCGGTCACAGCGAGCGCCGCACCTATTTCGGCGACACCGACGTGACCGTGCAGAAGCGTATGCGCGCCGCTTTGGACAACGGCCTGACCGTTATCCTCTGCGTGGGTGAATATCTCGAACAGCGTGAGCAGGGCGTCACCGCCGAAGTGGTGGCTTCCCAGACCAAGATCGCGCTCGGCGGCGTGGCGAAAGAGGAACTCGCCAACGTGATCATTGCCTATGAGCCCGTGTGGGCCATCGGCACCGGTCGCACCGCGACTGCCGAGCAGGCCAACGAGGTCTGCGCACAGATCCGTGCCGTTATCGCGGGTCTTTACGATGCCGACGCGGCGAAGGCTGTCACCATTCAGTACGGCGGCTCGATGAACGCGGGCAACGCGGCTGAACTGCTCGCGCAGTCCGACGTGGACGGCGGTCTGATCGGCGGCGCTTCTCTCAAAGCAGTTGACTTTGCGGTCATCGTGAACGCGGCGAAATAAGATACACCCTGTTGGGGCGGGCAATCGCCCGCCCCACTTTTTATGCTGCAACTAAAAGGAGTTTACTATGAAAAAACCGTTGACTTTGATCATTATGGACGGCTTTGGCATCACCCCCGAGGTGCGCGGTAATGCGATCGAAGCCGCCAACACACCGCGCTTGGATACTATTTTTGCACAAAATCCTTTCACCACCATTTCCGCTTCGGGTCTGGACGTCGGTCTGCCCGACGGGCAGATGGGCAACAGCGAGGTCGGTCACACCAACATCGGTGCGGGTCGCGTGGTGTATCAGATGCTGGTGAAAATTTCCAAATCCATCACCGACGGTGACTTTTTTGATAACAGCGCGCTCTTGGGCGCGACCCAAAACTGCAAGACGCATAATTCTGCGTTGCACCTCATCGGTCTTTTGTCCGACGGCGGCGTGCATAGCCACATCGAGCATCTCTACGGCCTGTTGGAACTGGCGAAAAAGCAGGGTATCGACAAGGTGTACGTGCACGCGCTGATGGACGGTCGCGACGTGTCCCCCGTTTCGGGCGTTGACTATATGCAACAGCTCGTGGACAAGATGAACGAGCTGGGCGTCGGCAAGGTTGCCACCGTGATGGGTCGCTACTATGCGATGGACCGCGACTTTGCGTGGGATCGCGTGGAAAAGGCGTATGCAGCTATGGTGTATGGCGAAGGCACCGCGGCGGTTTGCCCCGTGGAAGCGATGAAGGCTTCCTATGCGGCGGACGTGACCGACGAGTTCGTGGTGCCCACCGTGCTGGACAAAGACGGCACCATCAAGCCGCACGACAGCGTGGTGTTCTTCAACTTCCGTCCCGACCGCGCCCGTCAGATCACCCGCACCTTTGTGGATCCCGATTTTGACGGTTTCGAACGCAAAAACGGCTTCTTCCCGCTCCACTACGTCTGCATGACCAGCTATGACGCGACGATGCCCAACGTGGACGTGGCGTTCCCGCCGCAGGAGTTGACCATGACGATGGGCGAATACGTCAGCGCGTGCGGACTCACGCAGTTGCGTATTGCGGAGACGCAAAAATATGCCCACGTCACCTTCTTCTTTAACGGTGGCGAGGAAAAGACCTTTGCGGGCGAGGACCGTATCCTCATCCAGTCTCCCGACGTGCCCACCTTTGATCTGAAACCCGAGATGAGCGCCTACGAAGTATGCGACGCGGTGGTGGAGCAGATCAAGAGCGGCAAATACGACGTCATCATCTTAAACTTCGCCAACTGCGATATGGTTGGTCACACGGGCATTTTTGAGGCGGCTGTGGCGGCTGTGGAAGCCGTTGACACC
>SVOU01000084.1 GCA_015066215.1 Oscillospiraceae bacterium
GGAAGAATTCACCAAGTATCTGGAAGAGTACGAGCTGCGCAGTCTCATCAAGCGCTATTCCGACTATATCCGTTATCCCATCCGAATGGAGGTCACCGGCTCCCGGAAAAAGGAGGATTCTGATGAGCAATGAAAATAGCAAGACCGCTCGTAAAATGACGGCCGGAATTGTCACCATCTTTATCCTTGCTTTTTGTTTAACAGTCACCAGTTTTGCATTGGCCTACGCTATGGTTTCGGTTGAAAACAATTTTTTTCAAACCGGTTACGTAAAGATCAACCTGAATGACGGTAAGCCCATTATTGAGGAACACGAGTATTTGTTTGAACCCGGCATGACGGTCGTAAAGGATTTCTTTATTGAAAACCTTAGTTCCGGCAGTGTATACTACCGCATTTATTTTGATACGGTCACGGGTGGCTTGGCAGACGTTCTTGACGTCACAGTCAAGGATGGCGAGCAAGTGCTTTGCACCGGTAAAATGCGAGAGTTGACTCAAGAGGTTGTGGATTCGGGAGAGTTTCCGTTAGACATACAGGAGCGCAGAAATCTGACGATTACTTTCCATTTTCCCTCTGAATACGGGAATGCCACACAAGGTTTAGATCTGTCTTTTGCCGTGTGCGCGGATGCCGTGCAGAGCAAGAATAACCCCAATCGCGATTTTGATTAAAATACGGTCGTATAAGGAGTTTGCGTATGAAAAAGGCGCTGAACATTATTAAAAACGTCTTGGTCTGGTTGTTTGTGGCATTCACCATTATGGTTATGCTGTTCACCATTTCCACCGTCTTTTTTGTGGATAAAGAAGAAGAGCAAAACTTCAAAGACAACTATCTTTTGGGCTTCAAGGGCTTGACGGTTTTGTCTCCCTCAATGGAACCTGAGATTATGACGGGTGACTTGATCATTATCAAAAAGGTTGACGAAAACAACTGGGATGATCTTGAGGTCGGTGACGTCATTACCTTCCAATCGCCTGATATCAATAGCCCCAGCTTTGGCCAAACCATCACCCACAAAATTCACGAGATTACCAAAGATGATAATGGCAACTTGGCTTTTGTGACTTATGGTGTGAATACCGGCACGATTGACCCTGTTCCCGTGTCGGCCGGCCTTGTTTACGGTGAATATAAGTTCCGTATTCCTGCCGCGGGCAAGTTTTTGCTGTTCCTCAAAGAGCCGCAAGGTTATATCATTTGCATCCTCATCCCGTTCCTGCTGCTCATTCTCTATCACGGCATCAAGACGATCAAGTTGTTCCGTCAATACAAGAAGGAGCAGAATGCTGAGTTGCAAGCCGAGCGCGACGTGATCGCGGCGGAGCGTGCGGAATCTCAGCGTATGTTGGAAGAATTGGCTGCGCTCAAAGCACAGTTGGCAGCGCAAAACGGTGCAGCACCTGCTGCGTCTGAACCTGCCCAGCCGCAGGAAACGTCTGCGGAAACTGCTTCGACCGAGCAAACGCCTCCCACTGATACTGAATAATTAAAAAGGACACGGTTTTTACCGTGTCCTTTTTTGCGCAAATTTGCAGTTGCCAAGTGTGGCGAAAAATGATATAATGTGTGCATTGAATTGAAAAAGGGGGAAATTGTATGACGAAGCCGCTCGCAGACCGTATGCGACCCGAAACGCTGGCAGATATGGTTGGGCAAGAGCACTTGTTGGGCGAGGGAAAGGCCTTGCGTAACATCATTGAGTCAGGCAACATCCCCAACCTGATTTTCTATGGCAGCCCCGGTATCGGGAAAACAACGCTGGCGCGATTGATTGCGAAGCAGACTGATAAGCGGTTGCATAAACTCAACGGCACCTCTGCTTCGACGGCGGATATCAAAGCCATTGTGGAAGAAACGCAGACGCTGGCGGGTATGAACGGCATTTTGCTGTATCTTGACGAGATTCAATACTTCAACAAGAAGCAGCAGCAAACCCTCTTGGAATATATCGAAAACGGACAGATCACACTGATCGCTTCGACGACGGAAAACCCGTATTTTTATGTTTATAGTGCTATTTTGAGCCGTTCTACCGTGTTTGAGTTCAAACCTGTGTCGGCATCCGAGGTGGAAAAGGCGATACGCCGTGCTTTTGATTTCTTGGAAACGGAACAAGGAACAGCCATCACTTTTGATGAAACGGTACCCGAATATATCTCTATCTGTTGCGGTGGCGACGTACGTAAGGCGCTGAATGCAGTTGAGCTTTGCGTAATGGCGGTGCCGCCGACAGAGAGCGGTGCGCGGCACGTGTCGCTGGAAACGGCGCAACAACTCACCCAGCGTAGCGCGTTGCGCTATGATCGCGAGGGTGATGAGCATTATGACATCATTTCCGCCTATCAAAAATCGATGCGCGGCTCCGATCCCGATGCGGCACTGCATTATTTGGCGCGCCTTTTAGAGGCGGGAGATCTGCCCTCTGCTTGCCGTCGATTGCTGGTCTGCGCGTGTGAGGATGTGGGGCTTGCCAATCCGATGGTGCTTCCCTTCGTAAAAGCGGCTGTGGATATTGCTTTGCAGGTGGGATTGCCCGAGGCGCGATTACCTTTGGCGGATGCAGTGGTGTTGGTATGTCAGTCGCCCAAATCAGTGGCGGCGCACGATGCTATCAACGCCGCCATAGCAGACGTGCAGGCGGGAAAAGGCGGTGCCATCCCGCGGCAACTGCAAAACAAGCACTACGACGGCGCCGATGCCGCGGTAAAAGGACAGTTCTATCTCTATCCCCACAGTTATCCCAACCATTGGGTCAAGCAGCAGTATTTACCCGATTCACTCAAAGGCACGACGTATTACACGCCCGGTGACAATAAAACCGAGCAAGCCTACGCCGCTTATTGGCGCGATATTAAGAAATGAAAAAACGCCCTTGACTTTTGTCAAGGGCGTTTTGCTAGTCGATTTCCAAAAGCGCACGCAGTTGTTCGGCGGAGAGGGACGACAGTCCTTCTCCCGCTTGAATCAGTGAGTCGGAGAGGTTTTGTTTGCGCTGCTGCAGCTGCATGATACGCTCTTCAACCGTGTTCTTTGCTACCAACTTGATAACCTGTACCGTGCGTTTTTGCCCAATGCGGTGCGCACGGTCGGTTGCCTGCTCTTGCACGGCGGGATTCCACCACGGGTCAAAGTGAATGACGATATCCGCACCCGTCAAGTTAAGTCCGGTGCCACCCGCTTTGAGAGAGAGGAGGAAAACGGGTGTTTCATCATTGTTGAAACGCTGGATAAGCTGTTGACGCTGCTCCTTGGAGGTGGTGCCGTCAAGTCGGTAAAAACCAATAGATTCCTTTTGCAGACACGGCTCCAACAGATCAAGCAGGGATGTAAACTGCGAAAATATCAGCAGTTTATGCCCGCCCTCAATGCCCTGTCGGACGCATTCCATACAGCTGTCTATCTTTGCTCCGTTTTCGCGATAATCCTCATAGCACAAAGCTGGGGAACAGCAGATCTGGCGCAAGCGCATAAGCAGCGCAAGAATTTGCATTTTTGACGTACCGTCGACCGCGGCTTCTTTGCGTGCTTGCGCCAAATTGGCGGTGTATAGTTCCATTTGCTGTTCATCCAACGGAACGAGCAAGGTCTGCTCGGTTTTGGGTGGCAACTCGTGAAGTACGTCTTTTTTCAGACGCCGCAAAACAAACGGCTCGACCAAACGACGTAGCTGTTCCAATGCCTCCTCGTCATCTTCGCGCATAATGGGCGTTTCAAACCGCGTTTTATAGCGTGTGTAGCTATACAAGAAGCCCGGCATCAGGAAGTCGAAGATACTCCACAGCTCGCTGATGCGGTTTTCAATCGGCGTACCCGTCAACGCGAAACGATGCCGCGCGTGTATGGTGCGTACCGCGCGTGCCGCTTGCGTGCGCGGATTTTTAATATACTGCGCCTCGTCCAGCACATGATAGTGGAAAGTGTAAGGAGCGTAAAGCGCGATATCACGCTTGAGAATATCATACGAGGTGATCACCACATCATACTGCGGGATTTGCGCAATCAGATTCGTGCGCTGTTCTGCCGAGCCGATAACGGGAAGCACAGATAATTCGGGTGCAAAACGCTTTATCTCGCTTTCCCAGTTGAGTACCAGCGAGGTGGGGCATACAACAAGCGAGGGTGTTGTTGTATGCGACTTTGCATCGGCAAACAAAGCAATCATCTGCACAGTTTTGCCAAGTCCCATTTCATCAGCCATAATGCCGCCGCAACCGAGCTGCGCAAGTGCTTTGAGCCAGCGAAAGCCAGCCACTTGATAGTCGCGCAGCACCGAGGAAAGCGCGTCGGGAACGGGCGCAGAGGTGGAAAATGCGTTTTCAAAGCCGTCAACCAGCCGCTTAAAAGTGGTTGAACGAGTGAAAAAGAGATTTGGTTCACTTTCGGCAAGACGGTCCAGATATAGTGCCCGATAGGCGGGCAGCTGCACTTGACCGCGCAAGAGTTCCTTCTCATTCAGCGCCAGTCCCGTCGACAGGCGCGAGAACGCCAACCAACGCTCGTCCTGCAGCAGTAAGAATCGCCCGTCTTTCAGTCGATAGTACTTTTTCTTTAACCGATACCGTTGCAAAATGCCGTTGATATCTTCGTCGGACAGTCCATCAGCGTGCCAATCCAATTGTAAAAGCCGCTCGCCGTCAAATTGCAAACCCATCTGCACAGTGGGCAAGTGTTGCGGACGGATATGTCGAAAGGCATCGCTGACCATAACGTCAGCAACCTCCCGCAGCCGTTCAACACCCTCTGACAGCAGCAAAAACAGTGCGTCATCATCGCCTTGCATTACCAGTCGTCCGTTTTGTGGATCGTAGGCGGGAAAATACGTGTTAAGCAGTGCGAAAATCTTCTGCTCAACCAGCGGGTTGCGGACAACCGCATCGCCCGTATCTGCATAGGGATCTACCTTTACACCACTATAAACGCATTCAGGACGAACATAGATGGTGTTGGAACTGTCGCAATCAAAAAACAATGTGACAGTCGGGACGGGAAGGGGATAATCGTCAGCACTAAGCGGATCACCGGTGAGAAGTGTGTAGCGTTTGAGTTCAGGTAGCACCGCCGCGCAGAAAATCGGCATATCGGACACGTCGATAGTCAAAACGCCGTGGTTTTGCTCCAACGCTTTCCAAAATGGCGAAAGTGCAGTTGTATAATCCTCTGTGCAACGGTACAGACGCCCGCCGTCGGGAAGATAGAGCAGGGTGTCACTGCAAAAGCAAACGTCCGTTTCCGGTGTAAAGGTACACCCCTTTTCGTTACAGGAGCACCGCAAAGATAAAAGCGGATTGCCGTCCAGATATTCGCAAACGCCCGCGCGCGTTTGATAGCTGCTTTCGGTAGAGCGACCGGCGAACAATTGGAAGAATTCTTCTGCGGCCGCGGCAGAAAGGGGCAGCTCGCGTGATGGGCGTGGCTGTGCGGTGGCGTTGGTTTCCTTAAAAAAAGCTTGCTGCTGTGAAATATGACGCAGTAGAAAATCCAATAATGGTAACGAGTCCTTGTGAAACTGTGACCGCTTGTGCAAAAAGCGCAGCTGGTTGCCGTATTCCGCCGTTTCACCGTCAATGACCGCTTGGCAAAAGGCTTTCAGATCGCGTAGAGGAAAGGTGCGCCCGTCGCGCAAAACAAAAGTTAACGAGAGCTTGTGCGGAGCGATGTGCAAGATTGGCTCCAGACGAATATGCCGCTGCGGCTCGGCGGGGAGACAACGGCGGATATAGTCAGAAAGCATATCCGATACGGCTGTATCGCTCTGGGTGGGAGCGTTGGTTGCTTGGTCGGGAATACCGCCGAGCATATCGGCGTAGTATTTGTGCGTCAGTACGGCGACGATATGCTTGCAGACACCGCCTGTGCGACCAAACGTCGAACAATCGCAGCTTTTATAGATAACGCTGTCGGTGTCGTCAAGTCCTATCTCCACTGTATGTGTGAGAGCGGCGTTTTCACGCACGACAGCATCGATGAATTCCCGATAATACCGTTGAGGACGGCGGGAAATCTCTTCAATTTTGCCGGAGTTATAAGCAGAAACACCGCGCAGATACGTCTGCCGATTGTCTGCCAGTTCGCCGATGCGTTTTAAGGATAACACGCGCGTCACTCCTTTTTGGGGGTATTCTATTATTATACACCAAAACTTGAAAATCGTAAAGAGTTTTTTGTTTTCCAAATGATGAGGGCGCTTTGGTGTCCACTTGACAAAAGCGGGTGTTTCGGGGTAAAATAATCCTATATGTGCAAAATTCAATGAACAAATATGAAACCAAAAGGATGAAGAATATGGCTTCCAAAAAGAAGGAATACGGCAACGAAAGTATCAGTTCACTCAAGGGCGCAGACCGTGTGCGCAAACGTCCCGCCGTCATTTTCGGCTCGGATGGTCTGGATGGCTGCCAGCACGCGGTGTTTGAAATTCTGTCCAACTCCATCGACGAGGCGCGTGAGGGTCACGGTTCACGTATTATCGTCACCAGATATACCGACGGCTCGTTTGAGGTGCAGGATTTCGGTCGCGGCATCCCCGTGGACTTTAACCAAAAGGAAAACTGCTACAACTGGGAACTCGTTTTCTGCGAGCTGTATGCGGGCGGCAAATATAACACCAACAACAGCGAAAACTATGAGTTCTCGCTCGGCCTTAATGGTTTGGGTGCGTGCGCGACGCAGTATTCGTCCGAGTTTATGGACGTGACC
>SVOU01000002.1 GCA_015066215.1 Oscillospiraceae bacterium
TCGACAGCGCGGTTTTCGCGGATGAGATGCACCTTGATCTGACCGGGGTAGTCCATATTTTCCTCGATCTTCTTGGCAATATCGTGTGCAAGCAGCACCATCTGATCGTCGGTGACCTTTTCGGGGGACACGATGATACGCACCTCGCGACCCGCCTGGATGGCGAAGGAACGCTCGACCGCATCGAACTCGTTGGCGATCTCCTCGAGCTTCTCCAAACGCTTGATATAGCTTTCGAGATTCTCGCGGCGCGCACCGGGACGGGCGGCGGAGATAGCGTCAGCCGCTTGCACCAAGCAAGCAACAATGGTCTGCGCTTCCACGTCACCGTGGTGCGCCTGGATCGCGTGGATGACCGCTTCGCTCTCGCGGTTCTTGCGGGCAACGTCCACACCGATCTCCACGTGAGAGCCCTCGACCTCGTGGTCGATAGCCTTACCGATATCGTGCAGCAGACCGGCGCGGCGGGCGATCACGGGATCAATGCCAAGCTCGCTTGCCATAATGCCCGACAGGAACGCCACTTCCATCGAGTGGTTGAGCACGTTCTGACCGTAGCTGGTGCGGTAATGCAACCGACCGAGCAGACGCATAATTTCAGGGCTGATACCGTGAAGTCCCGTTTCCAGAACGGCACGCTCACCTTCGGATTTGATGATAGACTCTACCTCACGGCGGGCTTTTTCCACCATCTCCTCAATGCGGGCGGGGTGGATACGACCGTCGGAAATAAGTCGCTCCAACGCAATGCGCGCGATCTCGCGGCGCACGGGATCAAAGCAGGACAGGGTGATCGCTTCGGGGGTATCGTCGATGATAAGATCGACACCCGTGAGCGTTTCGATAGCGCGGATGTTTCGACCTTCACGACCGATAATGCGACCTTTCATCTCATCGTTGGGCAGAGGCACGACCGACACGGTGGTTTCGGTCACCTGATCTGCCGCCACACGCTGAATAGCGTGGGAGATGAGCGTACGGGCTTTGGATTCCGCCTCATCTTTCAGTTGATTTTCAAATTCGGTGAGCTTGACAGCCTTTTCGTGGGTCAACTCATCCGCCAGATTTTTAAGCAAATACTCCTTCGCTTGTTCGGTAGTAAAACCGGAAATACGTTCGAGCAGATCGAACTGGCTCTTTTTCATAGCGTCCAGCTCGGCGGCAACATCGTCGAGATCCTTTTGCCGTTGGGCAATCGCAGCCTCTTTTTTCTCGTAGTTATCGATCTTGCGATCCAAGGATTCCTCTTTTTGTTGCAGGCGCCGCTCTTGCCGTTGCACGTCGCTGCGCCGTTCTTTGAGTTCTTTTTCGTTTTCATTCCGCAGACGGTAAATTTCGTCTTTGGCACTCATAATGGATTCTTTTTTCTTGGTTTCCGCTTGTGCGTCAGCCTCTTTGAGGATTTCCTCGGCACGCTTTTCCGCAGAGCCGATAGTCGCTTCCGCTTTTTTGCGACGGTTATTATAACCTGCGCGGAAAGACACAACACCGGAAACCACCGCGCCGACAGCCAAAGCGCCGACGCCGGTCAATATCGTGGTGATCATAGATCCACAGCACCTCCTAAATAACAGATTTTCTTATGCTGAAAAGGAGAAAACTTCTCCCCATTGGGCACACAATTGAGCCGCACCGTTCGGCTATAACCATAAACCCACAGTACAGTATACAATAATTTCCTGTACCTGTCAAGTTAAAGATTATACAAAATTGACAAAATAACAGCCCCGCCTTAGGTGTAATAGGCGGGGCTGTTTTGTGCGTTATATCAAGCGGGCTGTCAGATCCTGTCGATTTTGAGCAGGTTGGTGTTGCCCGAGCGTCCGTTGGTCATACCGCCGGTGATGACGATCTGGTCACCCGAAGAAAGTCCAAAGGTGTCGGCGGCAATATGCTTGCCGGTGTAAAACAGCACGTCGGTGGACTCAAAATGGTCGCACAGTCTCGGGGTGACACCCCAGGAGAGCGCCAGCTTGCGCAGAGATTTTTCGTCGGTGGTCAGTCCCAGAATATCCACGGGCGAGCGGAAACGCGACACCATACGCGCGGTCATACCCGACAGGGTGCAAACCACGATCGCCTTCGCTTTCACGTCCATCGACAACGCGCAGGTAGCGTGAGAAACGGCGTCAACGGTGTTGCGGATCTCAAAAGACGCGCTGTAAAAGCGCTTTTGATAGTTGATGCTCTTTTCCGTTTGCTCGGCGATACGCGCCATTGTGTCCACCGCCAGCACGGGATATTGACCCGCGGCGGTCTCGCCCGACAGCATCAACGCGCTCGTACCGTCATAGACGGCGTTGGCAACGTCGGAAGCCTCGGCACGGGTGGGGCGGGGGTTGTGGATCATCGATTCAAGCATCTCAGTAGCGGTGATGACGCGCTTGCCCATCATACGGCACTGGGTGATCAGCTTTTTCTGGATCGCGGGCAACTCTTCCAGCGGGATCTCCACGCCCAAGTCACCGCGTCCGATCATAATACCGCTGCACTCGGCGCAGATCTCTTCAATATTATCGATACCTGCGCGGTTTTCGATCTTGGCGATCAGCTCCACGCGCTCGTCGGCGTTGATCTCTTTCAGATACGCCTTGACGTCCAAAAGGTCGTCGCGGCAGGACACAAACGAGCAGGCGACAAAATCCACGTCGTTTTGCACGCCGAACAAGAGGTCACGCTTGTCCTGCTCGCTCAGATACGGCTGATGCAGCACCTTGTCGGGGAAGCTCATACTCTTGTTGTTGGACAGCTCACCGCCCGTCAGCACGCGGCAGCGAATATCGGTGTCGGTGGTGTCCAGCACCTCAAACGCCAGAAGTCCGTTGTTGAGCAGAATACGGTCGCCTGCTTCCAGTTCCCGTGCGAGATCCTTGTAGTTGACCGACACCTGCGAGCTGTCTCCGTCGATCTCACGGGTGGTGAAGGTGAAAATATCCCCCTCGTTCAGAAAAATGCGTCCGTCCGCAAAGTGACGGATACGGTATTCAGGTCCCTTGGTGTCCAGCAGAATAGCCACGGGAGCGTTGAGTTTTTTACGCACCGCGCGAATACGCTCAATGTGTGCCATATGGTCGGCGTGCGTGCCGTGTGAAAAGTTAAGACGCGCGACGTTCATACCCGCCTTGACGAGTCCGATGAGGGTCTCTTCGTCGGCGCAGGCGGGTCCCATCGTACAGACGATCTTCGTTTTACGCATATATGTTTTCTCCTTGCTGTGGAATATTAAATATGTAATATATATGCCAGTATACACAAGAAAGCCGCAAAAAGCAAGCGCGCAAAAGGTCAGTTTCGGTTGCGTTTTTTATACTTTTGTGCTATAATCGTTTTATCTATGGGAGGAATGGCACGATGACCGTTTTATCCGCGCACAAACTGGCAAAATATTTCGGTGAACGCTGTCTGTTTGACGGCGTCACTTTTGATATCGACGAACACGACAAGGTGGGACTGGTCGGCACCAACGGATGCGGCAAGACCACCCTTTTCCGCCTGCTCACGGGGGAATATACCGCCGACGGCGGCGACGTTACCCGCGCAAAGGACACCCGCATCGGCTATATGGAGCAACACGTACAATGTGCGGGCAGCAGCCTGTATACGATGGTCGAAAGCGTGTTTGCGCCGCTCATTGAGCAGGAACGCGCCCTCGACACCCTGACCAAACAGCTCGAAACCGACCACTCCGCCGCGCTGATCGAAAAGCATCAGACGTTGCAGGAGGCGTTCACCAACGCGGGCGGTTTATACTATAAAAACCGCGTGCGCGCCACGCTTTTGGGTTTGGGATTTGCGCCCGACGAACTCGACCGCCCGCTGGAAACGTTCAGCGGCGGACAGCGTTCCAAAGCGGCGATGGCGCGCCTGTTGCTGTCGGGCAGTAATTTGCTGTTGCTGGACGAGCCGACCAACCACCTCGATATTGCCGCGGTGGAATGGTTGGAGGATTTCCTGCGCAATTATGACGGCGCGGTGGTGGTCATTTCCCACGACCGCTATTTTCTCGACCGCGTGACCACCCGCACGTGGGAGCTGCGTAACGGCACGCTGTATGCCACCAACGGCAACTATACCGCCCACTGCGAGCAACGCAAAAAGGACGCGGACATCGCCGCCAAGCACTATAAGCACGCGATGCAGGAGATCAAGAAACTGGAAGAAAATATCGCCCTGCTCAAACAATGGAACCGCGAAAAAAGCGTCAAGCAGGCGGAAAGCCGCGAAAAACGGCTGGAAAAGAAGCGCGAGCAGCTCGTCACCCCCGAACAGGAGGCGGCGTCGATACGCTTCGATTTTACCGCGGCGCAAACCAGCGGCAACGAGGTGCTCAATGCCGAGGAAATAACGATGGCATTCGGGGACAAGCCGTTGTTCCAAAACGCCGAGCTGCATATCCGCCGCGGTGAGCGGGTATTTTTGCTCGGTCCCAACGGCTGCGGCAAGACGACCCTGCTCAAAATCCTCAAAGGTGACCTCATCCCCAAACGCGGTCTGACGCGGCTGGGTGCCAAGGTGACGGTCGGCTACTATGACCAGACGCAAGCGGGACTCAACGACGGCAAAACGGTCATCGACGAGATATGGGACAGCTACCCCACCCTGACGCAGACCGAGATCCGCAACGCCTTGGCGGCGTTTTTGTTCCGCGGCGAGGACGTATTTCGCCCCGTCGGGCAGATGTCGGGCGGCGAGCGTGCCAGAGTGTTGTTGCTCAAACTGATGCTGGCTCGCGATAATTTTCTGCTGCTGGACGAACCGACCAACCACCTCGATATCGCCTCGCGTGAAGCACTTGAAGAAGCCCTTGCGGGTTATGACGGCACGCTGTTGGTGGTGTCCCACGACCGCTATTTTATCAACCGTATGGCGTCGCGGGTGGTGCGCCTGACCCCCGACGGCTGTACCTCTTTTGACGGTAACTACGATGCCTATGCGGCGGCAATCGCCCCCGCCCCTGCGCCGAAAACGGCGCAGACAGCCCCCGTCGGCAAGGGCGGCGAGGATTATCGCCGCCGCAAAGAAGAAGAATCGCTGCGCCGCCGTCGGCAGACACAGCTTTCCCGTCTGGAAGACGAGATCGGGCGTACCGAAGAGGCAATCGCCGATTTGGAAGCGCAGTTGTCCGAGGCGTCGGATGATTACACCCGTGTGTTGGAGTTGACCGCCGCGTTGGATGAGCATAACCGCCGTCTGGACGAGATGATGACCCAATGGGAAACGTTGCAACAAGAGATAGAGGAGGACGGAGCACCGTGAAAAAGAGTCAATACTTAAATCTGATGGCGTGGAGCCGCCAAACGCCCCGTCGCGCCTTTTTTCTGGAAATGCTCTGCCGCCTGCTGCCCGCGGCGATCGCTCTCACCTATATCGTGACGGCAATATGGCTGCTCGTTATCCGCGCGGACGAGTTCGTGCGCTTTTTGGCAGTGCCCGCCGCCACGTTGGCGGTGGTCACGCTGATGCGCTATCTGTTCAACCGCCCCCGCCCCTATGAAAAGTGGAAAAATGCCGCGCCGCTTCTGCGTTCACACCGACGCGGCAACAGCTTCCCCAGCCGCCACGCCGCCAGCGCGTTGGTGCTGGCGCTGGCAGGCTTTACCGTCAGCCCCGTGATGGGTAGCATCCTCTTGGTGCTGTCACTCGGCGTGGGGTTAAGCCGCGTGGTGTCGGGTCTGCATTTTGTGGGCGACGTGGTCGCCGGCTATCTGACCGCTCTCGTCTGCGGCATCTTTTTCTGGGTGTAAACAAAAATTCGTCCACGAAGGTGGATGAATTTTTTGCTTGCATTATTCATTTTTCAATATTCATCATTCATTATTCATTAAAAAGCAACGCCCAAATGAATAATGAAGAATGAAATCGCTTTGCTGATGAATAATGAATAATTTTGACTTTAACCAAAATGTGTGATATGACCTTGCAAAGGGTGTGAGTGCATGAAAGAAAACATATTAATTGACAAGTCCATTGCTTTTGCAGTGAGAATTATCAAACTGCATGAGTTCTTGACAAAGAACAAAAAAGGGTTGACAATTGCCAAACAAGTTGTCCGCAGTGGAACAAGTGTTGGCGTCAACATCAACGAAGCAAACTATGGGCAGAGTCCTGCGGACTTTATTGCTAAGATGCACATAGCACTGAAAGAGGCGGCTGAAACAGAGTATTGGATTAAATTACTCATTATGTCGGAATATATTGATAGCAAAATGGGTGATTCATTGCTGAATGATTGCGTGGAAATCAAGCGTATTTTGGTCGCGTCTATTAACACCGCAAAGGAAAACAATAAATAATCCGCACAAGGTGTGGAAATGCCTTCACATAAGCAAAACTTAAAAACAGAATTCTCAAGTTTTTAAATCGGTTTTTTCTGGTTATAAGCAAAAATCCATCCGTGTTTTCAAGAAATCGGTATGATTTTTGCGTGAAATTGATAAAAAGGCTTGACTTTTGTCCGCGTTGCGGTATATAATTGATTCTTGCAAATGGTTGCGCCCTTGCAACCCCCGAAAGGAGGAGCACGCATGCTTCGTACGTATCAGCCGAAGAAACGGCATCGTAAAATGGAACATGGTTTCCGTAAAAGAATGGCAACTGCCAACGGCCGTAAGGTGTTGGCCCGCAGACGGGCTAAGGGTAGAAATCGGCTCACCTATTAAAAAAGGCCACCTTTGTGTGGCTTTTTTTTGTGTGAAAACGGGATGGGATGCAAAATGACACAATGGCAGGCTTTGACCAGCAACACGCTCTTTCGCACCCTGTATTATCGCGGCAAAAGTCGGTCACATCCGGCTTTGGTCACCTATGTGCGAAAAAACCGATTGGGATATCCGCGCGTCGGTATCACCACAGGCAAAAAGCTCGGCAACGCCGTGCAGCGTAATCGCTGCCGCCGTATTATCCGCGAGGCGTTCCGTCAACAGACGCCGTCTGTTGGCGGCGGCTTTGACATCGTGTTTGTCGCCCGTTCCCGCGCCGTTTCCCTCAAAAGCACCGACATCGCCGCCGTGATGGCACAGCACCTGGCAGAGCTGGGGGTCGTCGCAAAATGAAACGACTGCTTATTGCCTGCGTGCGTTTTTATCAGCGCGCCATCTCGGCGCACACCAAGCCCCGCTGTCGTTACAGCCCCACCTGTTCTGCTTATGCCATTGAGGCGCTCGAGCGATTCGGCGCACTCAAAGGCGGTTGGCTGGCATTTTGCCGTATCTTGCGCTGTAATCCGTGGGGCGGCCACGGCTATGACCCCGTACCCGAGCAGTGGCCCCGCCGCAAAAAAACATCCAAAAAATAACCGAGGAGATTCGCTATGGGCTTTTTTCAATTACTCGCAACCCCTCTGGGGTGGATCCTGCGCTTGGTTTACCAGTTGTTCCGCAACTATTTCGTTGCGATATTCTTCTTCACCCTCCTCGTCAAGCTGGTGACCTTCCCCTTCTCTCTCAAATCCCAGAAAGCCACGGCGGACAGAGCCCGTCTGGCACCCCGTCTGGAACGCTTGCAGAAAAAATACGGTCAAGACCGTCAAAAACTGCAACAAAAAACACAGGAACTGTATGAAAAAGAGGGCGTGAGCCTGACGGGCGGTTGCCTGCCGATGCTCATTCCCATGATCATTTTGTTTGGCGTTATCGGCGCGATCTACAAGCCGCTGACCCACCTGACCGATATTCCCGAGCAGGTCATCAATTCGTGCGTCGAAACCGTCACCGTGCAGGACGGCGAGGACGCTACCCACAAGATGTCGAAAACCGACGCCAACGAGGGCAGCTACTATCGCGAGCTGCGCCTGATGGAAGTGCTGGAATATAACAAAGACGCCGTCATCGCCAACATTGATAAGCTGGACGCTGCCGTGTTGGGCGACAAAACGGGCGCCGAGTATTATGCCGAGATCGTCGAAATGCGCGGCGAGTTCCAGCTTTTCGGTCAGGATTTCCTCAAAAACCCCTGGAACGGCGGCTTTAAGGGTATCAACTGGCTGTGGATCATCCCGCTGTTGTCGGGTATCACCGCGCTGTTGTCCTCCTTCCTGTCGCAGCACTATAACAAGGCGACGATGAGCCCCGAGCAGCAGCAAATGAAGGGCTGCACCGGCGTGATGCTGTACTTTATGCCCCTGTTCTCGGCATATATCTCCTTTGTCGTCCCCGGCGCCGTCGGCATCTACTGGATATTCTCCAACGTCTTTGCGCTCGGACAGACCTACGTGCTCAACCGTATGTACAACCCCGCCAAGATCCGTGCGCAGGCGGAGATCGAGTATCAAGAACGCCGCGCCCGCCGTGCCGCCGAAAAAGCGGAGGAAAAACGCCGCTTGGCAGAGGCTCGTCAGCGTGAAGAAGAACTGGAAGCGAAATACGCCCAGATGGAAGCCGAAGGCAAGACTTTTGAGCCGAAAGAGGAAAAGTCCGACTCTTTGCTGAAAATGGAAATGCCGCAGGGCGTGAAAAAGGATAAGAAATCCAAAAAGAGCAAAGCAAAAGATACTACGCCCGAAAACGGCGATACCGAAAAGTGAGGATAGATTGTATGTTGACGGAACTGATCAAAGAAGCCGCCACCGAGGAAGAGGCAAAAGCCGCCATTTTGGCGGAGCTCGGTGTGGCGGAAGAGCGCGTCACCTTTGAGGTGCTGCAACCCGCGCAAAAAAAGGTGCTGGGCCTGTTCGGCGGCACCGACGCCCGTGTCAAAGGCACCGTGAAAGCGGGCGCCGCTGACGCTACCGTGGCGTATCTGAAAGACGTGCTCGCGGCAATGGGCGCGGGCGAAGTGACCATCAATGTGAAAGAGGAAAAAGAAGCCTGCGTCATCACGCTGGACGGCGAAGATCTTGGCTTTGTCATCGGTCGCCGCGGCGATACCCTCGATGCCCTGCAATATTTGACCGGCTTGGTGGCGAACCGCGCCGACAACAGCTATTGCCGTGTGATTCTCGACATCGGCAACTACCGCGAAAAGCGCGAAAAAGCCCTCACCGGCTTGGCGCACAAGGTAGGCAATCAGGTTGCCCGCAGCGGTCGCAAGAGCTCGCTCGAGCCGATGAACCCTTATGAGCGCCGCATCATCCACACCGCCGTGCAGGATATCGAAGGCGTCACCTCTTGGAGCGTGGGCAGTGAGCCCAACCGCCACGTGGTTATCGGCCCCGACGGCGAAACCGCTAACAAAGAAAAGAGCGGCAACGGCCGCCGTCGTCGCAACCGCAAAGGTAGCGGCAACGGGGACGCCCAGCGCGCCCCGCGTGAAAACCGCGAGCCGCGTGAGTCCCGCGACGGCGTTGCCGGCGACCGCCCTGCGCGCCCCATCCGCGCCTTTGTGCCGCGTAGCAATCCGTTGCCCACCGCCGACGGCGCCACCCCTCCCTCCCGCACCGAGTCGGAGAAGGAGACCAACGCGAGCCTTTACGGTCGCATCGACCTGTAATCAAAAATCCCCGAAGCACCGGCTTCGGGGATTTTTTTGTTATGTCAATCTACCAAATAGTATTGTAGGGGACGGCGTCCTCGACGTCCCGTGGCGCCCGCAGGCGCGTTTTAATTTAGCTCACTCCCGCCCACGCGGTCGTACAGATGCGCTACCAATTCCGCCAACCCACGGTGCGCGGGCGCGTCCAGCGCAGGGTCGGTTGCCAAAATCGCGTGCGCGGTGTGTTGCGCTTGGGATAAAAGTCCCATATCCGCCGACAGGTCGGCGATATGCAACTGCGGCAGACCGTGCTGTCGATGCCCGAAAAAGTCACCGGGTCCGCGCAGTTTCAGATCCTCGTCGGCGATACGGAAACCGTCGTTGGTGTCGCACATCACGCGCAACCGCCGTTTTGCCTCCTCGTTTTGCGCGTCGGAGATAAGAATACAGGTCGACGCCGCCTTGCCGCGCCCCACACGCCCACGCAACTGATGCAGCTGTGCCAAACCAAACCGCTCGGCGTTTTCGATCACCATAATGGCGGCGTTGGGGATGTCCACACCCACCTCAATGACGGTGGTGGACACCAAAAGATCCAGTTCGCCGCGCGCAAACGCCGCCATCACCGCATCCTTCTGCGCCCCCTTCATACGCCCGTGTAAAAGCCCCAACCGATAGGCGGCAAACCGCCCCGTCGAGAGCCGCTCAAACAACTGCGTGGCGGGGGTCAGGTCGGATTCGCCCTCCTCCACCAGCGGGCAGACAAGATAGCCTTGTTTGCCCTCGTCAAGATGCTTTTGGATATAGTTATACGCGCGCTCGCGCTTGTCGCTGCCCACCGCATAGGTGGCAACGGGTTGCCGCCCCGGCGGCAATTCATCCAGCACCGAAATATCCAGATCACCGTAAAGAATCAGCGCCAGCGTGCGCGGAATGGGGGTGGCGGACATCACCAAACGGTGCGGCGTCACGCCCTTGGCGGACAGCGTCGCGCGCTGTGTCACACCGAAACGGTGTTGCTCGTCGGTGATCACCAAGCCCAACCTGTTAAACTGCACCTGTGCAGATAACAGCGCGTGTGTGCCGACCGCCAACTGTATCGATCCGTCGGCAAGTCCCGCATAGATCTGCCGCTTTTGCGCCGCGGGTGTGGAGCCGAGCAATAAACCCACCGTAATACCCGCGGGTGCCAACAACTTTTCCAGCGAGCGCGCATGTTGCTCCGCCAAGATCTCGGTCGGTGCCATCAGCGCCGCTTGCCAGCCGTTGCGTATAGCCACAAAGGCAAGTCCCGCGGCAACGGCGGTCTTGCCGCTGCCCACGTCGCCCTGTAACAAGCGGTTCATCGGCTTGTCCCCACGCATATCCGCCACCGCCTCGCGCAGCGCACGCGCTTGGGCGTTGGTGGGCGAAAAGGGAAGAAGCTGTAAAAACTCTGCCGTAGTGTCCCGCGTGATCGTGGGCGGCACGGCGGTGTGCTGATGCAGCCGCATCTGCAACATACCGAGCTGCAAGGTGAGCAACTCCTCAAATACCAACCGCTTGCGTGCCGCCGCAAGCGAGAGGTGATCGGTGGGGAAATGTATCTGTTCCAAAGCGGTCAGCCGATCGCAAAGATCGTTTTTCTGCCGTATTTCCAAAGGCAGCGGATCGGGCAGAGCCGCCTTGCGTAGCGCCTCCAACGCCTGCCGCACAGCCCCCTCGACCATACGGGAAGAAAGCCCCTCGGTGAGCGGATATAGCGGGCGAATACGCGGCGGACGGTCGGCGGGCTCGATCTGCGGCGATGCCATCGCAAGGGGGGCTGTCGTCACCACACCGTAAAAATAATAGTCCTCGTCGCGGCGTAATTTCTCCGCGAGATAGGGGTTGTTGAACAGGGTGATCTGGATGCGGCTTAAGCCGTCAAACGCCACGCATTTATAGAGCGTCAGCCCCTTGCGTATGCGATGGGTGGTGGGGGAGGTGATGAGCGTCGCCCGCACACAGCAAGGCTCGCCAAGCGGCGCGTCACACGCCAAAACGGGCGCAGACCAGTCCTCATAGCCGCGCGGAAAATGCTGCAACAGATCCGCCGCCGAGCGAATCCCCAACCGCGCGAATTGTTCCAATCGCTTGGTGCCGATACCCTTGAAACTGTCAAGCGGCGGCAAATGCTCCCACATAAAGACCCCACACCCCTTTCGAACTATCTTTTTATCAGTATAACAAAAGAAAAAAGGCTTGTCAAACCGCCCGCGATGAAAAATGCGGCGAGAAAAAGGTGAAAAAACGGTTGACAGTCGCCGTTTGAGGTGTTATAATAAGCAACGCTGACTTTGGTCGGCGTCAATATGCGCGAGTGCTGGAACTGGCAGACAGGCACGTTTGAGGTGCGTGTGTCTTTGGCGTACGGGTTCAAGTCCCGTCTCGCGCACCAACGAAAAACCGACCCTTTTGGGTCGGTTTTTGTTTTGCGCGAAATCGGACGGGACTTTCCCTCAAGAGGGCACACGGCGTAAAGAAAAACAGTCCACCACTCTACCGACGGTAGAAATCTCCCCACTCAACCGACGGTAGGTGTATTTTTGACGCAGATTCCCTTATACTGTAAACGAGAGAAGGTGACCTATGGATCAGGTGAAAATCGGCAAGTTTATCGCCGCTTGCAGAAAAAAGGCGAACCTGACGCAAATGCAACTGGCAGAAATCTTAAATATCACCGACAGAGCGGTGTCAAAGTGGGAAACGGGCAAAGCGATGCCCGATTCCTCCATAATGCTTGCGTTGTGTGATATTCTCAACATCAGCGTCAACGATTTGTTAAGTGGGGAGATAGTCAGCGTGGATAATTATAACAAGGAACTGGAAAACAACCTGCTGGAAATGATCAAGCAAAAGGAACAGGCAGACAAAAGACTGTTGTTCTTGGAAATTTTTATAGGCGTGGTGGTGTCGGTGTTGCTTTTTGCACTGATATTCGTCGCCGCCTTCGTGCAGATGGAAAATGGGATGCGGGTCGCGCTGATTATCATAGGGATAACCCTGTTCGCCATAGGTATGGGGTATGCTATGCGGATCGAGCAAACGGCGGGATACTACGCCTGTTCAAAATGCGGGCACAGATATATTCCCACCTACGGACGCGTGTTTTTGGCGATGCACGTGAACAGAACGCGATATATGAAATGCCCCCAATGCCACCAATGGTCTTGGCAGAAAAAGGTGTTGAGCAAAAAATAAAGCAAACCGACCCTTTAGGGTCGGTTTTTATTTTACCACCCCCTTGCAACCACGCCCACGTTTCGCTATAATAAACACAAACGCACACAGGAGGTAACTGGCTATGCGACAGAAACTGGTACAATATATCAAAGATAACTGGGTCAACACCATTCGACCGGCTTGCGAGGACGAGGGAACGCTCCTCAAACTCCCCAAGCCATATACCACCCCGTGTATGAGCGGCAACTTTCAGGAGATGTACTATTGGGATACCTATTTCACCAACGTGGGACTTATCCTGTCGGGACTGGTCGAACAGGCGAAAAACAACGTGGAAAATATGTTCCACATGATCAACACCTACGGTTTTATGCCCAACGGCAACCGCACCTATTATCTCAACCGCAGTCAACCGCCGTTTTTGTCGCTGATGGTCAAGGATATTTTTGCCGTGACAAATGATCTGGCGTGGCTGGAAACGCAAGCCTATCCCACGCTGGAAAAGGAATATGCCTTCTGGCAGACCAAACGCCAGACCCCCATCGGCCTCAACCGCTATGCGGCGGACGTGGACGACGAGGCGGAGCTTTTGGAATTCACGCAGGTGCTGTGCGAGCGCGGCGGTCTTTCCATGCCCGCCGACAAAGAGACCGCGCTGGAATGGGGCCGCAGTATGTTCTCGCTCGCGGAAAGCGGATGGGACTGCACCAGCCGCTTTGCGCTGGACGGACACCATTATGCGGCGGCGGATCTCAACAGCCTTCTCTATATGCTGGAGAAAAATATGGCCGAGTTTGCGGCACTGCTCGGCAAATCTGCGGAAGAAGCCTTGTGGAACGAGCGCGCCGCCACACGGCGTGACAAGATGACCGCACTGCTTTGGAGTGACGCGCGCCGCGCCTTTTGCGACACGCACGCGTTGACGAAAAAGAGCAACGATATGGTGTCTGCCGCCGCCTTTTTCCCGCTGTTTGCGGGACTTGCCACCGAACAACAGGCGGATGACACCGTCGCCGCGCTGTCTTTGCTCGAACAGCCGCACGGCGTCGCCTGCTGCGAAAATCGGGACGACCTGTTCTCGCTGCAATGGGACTATCCCCACGGCTGGGCCTGTTTGCACTACGTCGTCATCAAAGGCCTGCTCAATTATGGCAAGCGGGAGGACGCCCTGCGCATCGCCCGAAAGTTTGCGCAGACGGTAGAGGATAACTTTGCCGAAACGCAAAATCTGTGGGAAAAATATAACGTCGTCACGGGCAAGGTCTCGGTGACCAAGGAATATCACACACCCCCGATGATGGGGTGGAGCGCAGGCGTATATCTGTACTGCGTGCAACTGTTGCAAGACGAAACGGTGTAAAGGGTGAGCAAACGGATGGGTATGGTCGATAGTGTGTCTCGCCGCGTCAAAACGGACGTGGTGGTCATCGGCGGCGGAACGGCAGGTGTGTTTGCGGCTATTACGGCCGCGGCAAACGGTGTAAGCACCGTGCTGGTGGATAAAAATCATATACTCGGCGGCACGATGACGGCGGCGGACGTGGCGTTTCCCGGCTTGTTTTTCGCGTGGGGCAAGCAGATCATCGACGGTCCCTGCTGGGAGGCGATCCGCCGCGCTGAAGCACTCGGCGGCGCGGTTATCCCCACGCCCGTCTACGATACGCCCCGCCACTGGGAACAGCAGATCACGCTCAACCGCTTTATTTTCGCGGCGGTGTTGCAAGAGATGTGCGACGAAAAGGGCGTGGTGCGCTGTGCGCCCGCTATGCTGTCCGCGGTGGAAGAAAGCGCCGACGGCGTGACCGCGCTGGTGACCGATCTGGAAGGGCTTTTGGCGATCGACGCCGCCGTGCTGATCGACGCCACGGGCGACGCTACGGCGGTGGGACTGGCGGGATATGCCCGCGAGCGTTCCGAAACGCCGCAACCCGCCACACTCAAAAATCGCCTGTCGGGCTATGACCCCGCCGCCGTGTCAAGCGAAGCGGTCGCCGCGGCGTTTGCCAAAGCCGCCCTGCCGCCGCATATCACCCTGCACGACCTGACGCATTGGCTGTCCCAACGGGAGATCGCGGCACATATCGCCTGCCCCGCCGCAGGAACAGCGACAGGTCGCACACAGCTGGAGCGCGACGCCATGCACACGGTGCTGGAGCTGTACCGTTTTTATCGCACCGTCAAGGGACTTGAAAATATCGAGATACACCTGACCGCCACCGAAACGGGCGTGCGCGAAAGCTATCGCATCGTGGGCGAAAGCACCGTCACCGCCGCGGACTATATCAGCGGCAAGGGCTATCCCGACAGCGTGTGCTATGCCTTTTATCCCATCGACCGCCACGTGATGAGCGGGATCGAACAGCAATTTTTCGCCCCCGAAACGGTGGGGCAGATCCCCTTTGGCGCACTGATACCAAAAGGTGCCCACCGCCTGTTGGCGGCAGGGCGATGCGTGTCCTCCGATACCTATGCCAACAGCGCCTTGCGTGTGCAAGCCCCCTGTATGGCTATGGGACAGGCGGCGGGCTGTGCGGCGTCACTCGCGGTTAAGAATAACGTCACGGTGCGGCAAGTCCCCTTCGCAGACTTGACCGCCGCTCTCAAAAATATCGGCGCCATCGTCCCCGAAAGCTAAAACGAAACAGGCAGCGTCACAAGACGTTGCCTGTTTTTTGTGCGTGGACGGCAAGGTTCGTGAGCAGGGGATAGGCGACGAGTCGATCGCCGTCGCGATTATCCGCGTCCCACGAAACAAAGGTGATGCGCGAGTTTTCATAGGTGGTGTAATAATACCGTCCCTGATGCGGCGCGCAACAGCAGGTGTAGCGGGTATATTCCGGCGCGCCGTCGGGCAGTTGCGTACAGCCGTACGGCTGTGCCACCGTGCCGAGCAGATGAAAAAACTGCCCCACCCGCGCCGCCTCCGTTTCGCCCTTTTGCAGATGTGCCTTCACAAACGCCGCCCGCACGAAGCGCGACGCCGAGGACAGATCTCCCGGCAACCCCATACCGCCCATCCCTAAGCTATACGGCACAAGCGGCAGGTCGGGGCGCAGGTTGTTTTGCGGCGGCGCGGCAGACACCTGCATAAAGTGAGTGAGATGGTGCATATGAAACGAAAAAGGCGGGTTGTTGGTCAGCACCCCCACCGCATTGGGATAGACGCGCAGCCCGCGCGGTGTCGGCTCTACCGTTACTGCTTCATGGCTGTCGGCAAGCAGCCAGTGAAGCGGCGCTACCGGCAGACGGTCGTTTGGAGCCACGTCCACCAAACGGCAGTTGGCAAGCTTTACCTTCGCCTCCTCCACCGAGCGGCATTGTGCCAGCACCCACGGGATCAGCTCAAAGGGCGCCACGTTATCCTTTTTGCCCGCCACGGGGGCAAAATAGGCGGCAAAATGGGGAAAATTGAGCCCCGCCATAAACAGCCCGCACTCGTTCATCGCCTCAAAGTAAAGCGGCAGTCCCTCTGCCACCGCCGCCATACCCAACAGTGCGTAGTGCGTGCGCAGGGTGGGACAAAACCGAAAATTAAGCACAAACCGTCGCGGCGTGGCGACCACCTGCTCGCCGTAGCCGCGGTCGAGATCCAGCGTGCGTCCGAAATAGCCGTAGGTGTCGATATGCGAAACAGCCGTACACATATAAGGGTCACTCCTTTTGCGTGATACCCATAGTGTGCGCCGTTTGACGCATAATTTGCACGGCGTGCGCAAAATTAGACGAGGTTTTGCCGCAAAAAAGCGCGAAAAACACAGAAATATCCCCCAGACGATTGACTTGACCACCCGAAATCGGTATAATAGCCTGTGTGTATACATTTTGTCGATGGCTTTTAAGGAGGTCATATATATGGAAAACAATCAAATCCCCGTGCAACCCGCACAGCCCGTTGTTCCCGAGCAGCCCGCAGCCCCCGTGGCTCCCGTGCAGCCCGTGGCTCCCGTGCAACCCGTGCAACCTGTCGCACCGCAGTATGGCTACGGCCAGCAGCCCCAGTACGGCTACGGTCAACAGCCGCCGCAGTACGGCTATGCCCAGCCCGTCGCGCCCCAACCTACTTATGAGCCCGCGGGTATCACTCCCGAAGAGGAAGACGATATGGCGGGATCCATCCTGACAAAAGGTATTTTGTCGCTGGTATTTGCCGAATTTCCCATTTTGGGCATCCTTGCGATCGTTTTCGGTGCCAAAGCGGGAAAATGGTATGATCAGCTCTGTGCCCGCGCAGGTCGCGAGATCGGCGGCCGTGCCAAGGTCGGCAAGATCCTCGGTTTGGTCGGCAAGATCCTCGGCATCGTGATGACGGTGATCTGGGCACTCTATTTCGTGCTTATTGTCGGTCTGCTGTCTGCTATCTAATTTCCAAACAACAAAAACGGCTCGGCGGGGATGTCCCCGCCGAAGCCGTGTTTTGACGACGTGAGGTATTGCGGTGAATCAGGAAATTAACAAACGTGTAAAAACACGCCTGTCTGCGCTGAAAAACACAGCGGAGAGCTTTGAGGCCGTGTATAATATTATGTTTTCGGACGGCGCGCGCGTGCTGGCGGAAACAAGCGATGGTTTTCGCATTAAACGCCACACCTACGGTCAGATAAAGCAGCGGGTGGAAAAACTGTCCGCAGCGTTGTATCAGACCGTCGGTGCCACCCATGCTTGGGTGGGACTGGAAATGGAAAACAGCGTCGACTGGATCGCGGCGTTCTGGGCTATCCTGCGCAGCGGCAACAAGCCCTATCTCATCAACTGTCGCCATTCCCAAAAGCTGGCGGAGGATCTTGTCCGCACGCTGGGTATCACCCACATCGTGTCCGACAAAAAGGGCAACCTGCCGTTTGCCTATCTCACCGTGGCAGAGCTGGAAGCCGCCGACGCGCCCACCTTTGCGGGCGAGTTTGAAAACGAACTGGCGCTGTCCACTTCGGCAACTACCCTCAACGAGGTCGTCTGCTTCTATACTGGCAAGCAGATTACCGAACAACTCTATAATTCTTGGGACATCGTGCAGACGAGCCCCGCCATCGCCACCCACTATCACGGTCAGCTCAAATTGCTGGCGTTTTTGCCGTTTTATCATATCTTCGGCTTGGCGGCGGTGTATTTCTGGTTTTCCTTTTTCGGCTGTACGCTGGTCTTTTTGCGCGACTACGGCGCACAGACCATCCTCAAAACCTGCCGCAAGCATGAGGTCACCCATATTTTTGCGGTGCCGATGCTGTGGCACACCATTGAAAAGCAACTGACCAAAGAGATCGCCTCACGCAGCGAAGCGGAGCAAAAACGCTTTGCCCGCGGCAAAAAACTGGCGACCGCTTTGCAAAATATATCCCCCCGCTTGGGCGGGCATATCGCCCGTTGGCTGCTGCGTGAGGTGACCGACAAAGTGTTCGGTCGCAGCGTGCGCTTTTGTATCAGCGGCGGCAGCAGCCTGCGCTCCTCGGCGTTGGAGCTGTTCAACGCCATCGGCTATCCCTTGCACAACGGCTACGGTATGAGCGAGGTCGGTATCACCTCGGTGGAGCTGCGCTCGCGCCCGAAATATCGCAACAAAAACGCCATCGGCCGTCCCTTCGGCTCGGTGGAATATCGCATCACCGACGAGGGCGTCCTGCAGGTCAAGGGCGGCTCGATCTGTGACCGCCTGCTGTTCAACGGCGAAGAGCGCCCCACGCCCGAATGGTTTGACACAGGCGACATCGTGGAATGTATCGACGGCGACTATTATATCCGCGGACGCACGGGTGACCGCGTCATTGGCGAAAGCGGCGAAAATATCAACCCCGATATGATCGAACAGCATTTTGATCTGCCCGATGCCGAAAGCTTTTCGGTGCTGGGTATGCCCGCCGACGGCAAGGAAGTGCTGACGATGGTGGTGCAAATAAACCCCTTCCTGCCCGCCGACCGTAAGGAAGCACTGGCGAAAGCGATCTATGCCGCCAACGGCACCCTGCCGCTGACTATGCAGGTGGCGCAATTCTTCGTCACCACGCAGGCGATCGCACCGCCCACCGCCGTCAAGGTGAGCCGCCGCTATTTGCAGCGTGCGGTGGAAAACGGCGACGTGACGCTCGCCCCCCTTTCTGCCCTGCGTGACACCGTGCAGAGCGAAAAGGCGGACAGCCCGCTGCTCGCCGAGGTGACTGCGCTGACCGCCAAGGTGCTGGGCAGAGAGATAGAGGAAATTACCCCCGACGCCCACCTGATCACCGATCTGGGCGCGTCGAGCATTCAATATTTCGGTGTGCTGACCGCACTTGCCGACCGTTTCGGTCTTTCCGAGCCGTCACAAGCCGAAAAAGAAACCTTCCGCTACACCGTGCGTGAATTCTGTGAGTATATAGAAAGGCATCTGTAAGTATGCGACAGAGAAAACCGAGCCGCTTATTGCTGGCATTCGTGAAACTGACCGGCGTTTTGCCGGCACTGCTCTTTTTCCTGCCGAAAGTGCATCGTGCAGACGGCGCACCCCGCCGTCTGCCCAAGCCCTGTATTTTGATGTCCAACCACAAATCCCTGTTGGATTTCGTGCTGTATCTGATCTTGTTGCCCTTCCGCACCATCCGCTTTTTGATGGCGGAAGTGCTGTTCAACAAGGGCAAAGTCTTCGCGTGGTTTTTGTTCAAGATCGGCGGCATTTTCGTTGACCGCGACGCGTATAACTTCGATTTCGTGGGCGAAGCGCTGGAGACGCTGGACAAAGGGCAAAGTGTGGGCGTGTTCCCGCAAGGGCGTCTGCCCGTAAACGGACAGCCATTCCCCTTCAAACCCGGCATCGTCTATATTGCCTTGCGCACCGAAGCCCCCATCGTGCCCGTGTACACCGCCGGCGGCTATGGCTTTTTCAAGCGTGCCCACGTGGTCATCGGCGCACCCATCTACCTGTGCGAGCAGTGCACGGGTGACCCTGAAAACCCCACGCCTGAGGAGCTTGACCGCCTGACGCGCTATCTCGAAGCGCAGGTGGACGAACTCAAACGGCAATGGGAAGCGGGAGAGGTCTGAAAACCATGAAGCAAGCGAACAAGAAAGCGCGCCTGTTTGATTTCAAACGCCTGCCGATGGATCTGGCGCGATTGGTCTGTTTTCCGCTGCCGTTGCTGTATCGCACCAAACGGCTCGATTTGGACGGCAACCCTTGCAAGCAGACGTTGCCTGCGGGCGGCGTGCTGGTGGTGGCGAACCACACCAATATGGCAGACCCGTTTTTGATCGGCACCTGCTTTTGGAAACGACGTATGTATTTTCTCGCCGCCGAAACGGTGATGAAAAACCCCGTCGTGGCGTTTTTGCTCAAAGGCGTGGGCTGTATCCGCATCGACCGCAATATTTTTGACGTTGAAGCGATGAAAAGGTCTATCGCGGTGCTGAAAAAAGAGAAGCGCGTGCTGGCGATGTTCCCGCAAGGGCATATTCAAGCCGACGGCGAAATGGACAAGGTCAAAGGCGGCGCGGCGCTTATTGCTATGCAAGCGGGCGTGCCGATCGTACCCGTGTATACCAAAAAGCCCGCGCACTTCTGGAAACGGCAGGTCGCGGTCATCGGCGAGCCTATCGTTTGCGCCGATTATTGCGCCAAAAAGATCCCCTCTGCGGCGGATATGGAGCGCATATCTCAGGTGATTTTGGAAAAAATGGAAGCGTGCAAGGCGTGCTTCGAACAAGTGACGAAGGAGTGAGCAATATGCAGACCATCGACAAGCTGCGCGAGATGTTCGTGCGTATTTTCGAAGAGGATATCGACGTGGAAAAGGTGAGTGAGGATACCCGCTTTATCGAGGACCTCGGTATGACCTCTATCTCCATGCTCTATATGGCGTTGGCGATCGAGGAAGAGTTCGGTATCGCCTTCAACAACGACGACTTCACCACCTTGCGCTCGGTGGGCGACGTGCTGGCGCGTATCGAGAAAGGCTGATCGCTATGGAATGGACAACGCGTGCCCCGAGGGCAGGCGATATGCTGCGCGTCAAGGTGAGTTTTTATTATCACTACGGCGTCTGCGTTGACGAGGATAGAGTGGTGCAGTTCGGGCTTCCCGACAACGTCAGCACCCCCACCGAGCAGATCGCCGTGATTGAAACGGATATGGCCGCCTTTGCGGGTGACGGCATCCCCGAAACGGCGGTGCTGACCTTTGCAGAGCGTCGCCGCCGTCTGTCGCCCAAGAAAACGGTGGAAGCCGCCCGCGCCCGACTGGGCGAAACGGGCTACCATATCTTTCGCAACAACTGTGAGCATTTTGCCCACGCCTGCGTATTCGGCGAAGCGACCTCACCCTTTGTGGACGACGTGCGGGAAAGCCTGCGCAAAAAACTGCAAAAATAAAAAGCATTTGCGTTTTCGCAAATGCTTTTTTCTTGTGCGTTATTACCGTGCGCCGACGCGGCGGCTTTCCATAATATCCACCAGTTCCTCAAAGGTGACGAAGCGATAGCCCTCTTCTTTGAGCATCTCAATAATGGACACGATGCGGTCGGGAAACACCGACAGCCCGCGCGTCAAGTAGTAGCGGTCATAGGATCTGAGCCCCTTGATATGCGGCGCGGTGCGGTGCGATAGCTCAAAGGGGTGCAGATAGAACACGTAATAGTCGCTCATTGCGAGATATTTGCGGATAACGGGTTTTAAGAACATCCAGTTCATCAACCGCGTGTAGCCGCCGCCCGAGATGGGCATCATCTGCCCGAACATCTTTTGGCAACTGATACCGCACTCGTAAAAGCCGTTTTGGCGGAACATTCCCGCAAGTAACTGGGCAAAATCCGACATATCCATCCGCCCGCCGTGCCGTGCGCCGCCGAATTCGGTGCGGCTGGCATCGTATTGAAAGCCCAGCGAGCGTAAGATTTCCAGCTTGCGGTTATCAAGGCTGAAAAACGGCGCGCGAAAACCGCGCACGGTCACGCCGAACATCTCTTCAAGCCGCGCTTTCGCCTCTTTGGTCTGCCGCCAGAACTGTTCGTCGTTCATATCGAGCGGCGCGGTGTGGTCAAGTCCGTGCACCGCCAGCTTGTGCCCGCGACGGATATAGTCGGCGATAGCGTCGCGCGCGATCTGTGCCGCCTCACAGACGGTGAACATCGTCGCCTTGATGCCGTATCGCTCCAAAATGCGGATATATTCGTCCAGACCGTCCAGCATATCCTCGGCAACCTTGATACCGGCTTCGTAAAGGCAACCCGTATCCGAAAAGGTCTCCACGTCAATGGTGAAAACGGCAAACTTTTCCCGCCCGCTCATACGTTCAAAAACTCCGCGATAGCGCGGTCATAGTCGGCGGTGTTGTTGATGCGCAGGTGTGAGTGCCCACCCTTGGGGAACCAGACGAGCGTTTTATCGGCACTGCCGCATTTTTTGAACAGACGGCGCGCCTGTACGGGACGGGAGAAAATATCTTTTTCGCCGTGCAAAAACAGCACGCGCTGATTTTTTACCTTGTGAATGTTGGCGATGGGGGAGCTGGTCAGCACGTTGGTGCCGGTGTGCTTTTTGATCTGCCACATCACCAGATCGCAGACGGGAAACACGGGGCGGTGGTCGGCGATCATATGCTGTCGGAAAGACTCGCGGAAGGTGGTGAAACACCCTTCCATTATGATGTCGGTGATCACGGCGGGGCAATCGGGGGAGGTGATCGCCAGCACGCCCGACGCACTGCCGATACAGATGCAATGCAGGCACACGCTTTCCATACCCAGCTCTTTTTCCGCAAAACGCGCCCAAGCGTGTACGTCGCGGCTCTCTTTTTTGCCGATCGAGGCGTGGGTACCGCCGCTTCTGCCGTGACAGCGGGTATCGATCACCAGCACGTTGCAGCCCGCCGCCTGATAAGGCGCGGCAAAATAGTAGGAATACATCAAACTCTCGCAACGCCCCGGCAATATCAGCACGCAACGCTTGTGACCGAAGTCGTAATATTCACCGTGAAGGTGAAAACCGTCGTTTTCAATATCCACCTCACGCATAGCGGCGCGGTTTTCCTCTGCCCAACGGCAGCCCGCCTCCCACATAGCCATCTGCTCCTCGTTGTCGGGGGCAGAGCAGGTGTAGCCCCAAATATCGGGCGAGGTACGCACCAGCTGCGCTTTATATACCCGCTTGGCAATCGGCAGGGTGATGTAGAGCATCGCCCCGATGCCGCCTGCCGCCAGCAGGAATAGGGGAATAAAAATATACCAGAACATAAAGCCTCCATTCTGCCGCAAGCGGCAAATGCATATATGTGAAACAAGCCAAAATGCAAAGTCCTCACCCATTATAGCAGACCTGCCGCAAAATTGCACGACTTTTTTTCTTTTTCCGACTTTTTTGTTGTAAAAGGGAGAAAACCGTGCTATAATGAAAGGTGTGTGAGTCTGTCCACACGATATCTCGTACCACTTTGAAGAGGAGAAAGGTATATGCGTAAGTTTGCGATTATTTCCGATACCGCCTGCGATCTGAACGCCGAGATGCGTGAGCGTCTGGATATGCAGGACTATCTGCACGGTATTTTGTATTTCCCCGACGGTCACGAGGAACTGTCGGATCTTGACTGGGGCAACATTTCGCCCGAGGCGTATTATGAGTCGATGAAGGACAAAAAGGCACTGTATCGCACTGCCTGTGCCACCATCGGCGAGACCACCGAAGTGTTTGAAAAACACCTTGCCCAAGGCGAGGACGTTTTGAGCATCGCGATGTCCTCGAGCCTTTCCTGTACCTATCAGAACTGCTGCGCCGTCGCGGAAGAGCTGCGCAAAAAATATCCCGAGCGCAAGATCATCTGCGTGGACTCCCTGCGTTATTCTACCTCGCTGGCGGTGCTGTTGATGCTGGCGGACGCCAAGCGTCAGGCGGGCGCGACCATTGAGGAGACTGCCGCCTACGTTGACGAGATGAAACATTGCGTCCACCAAATGGGCCCGATGGACGACCTGTTCTTCCTTGTAAAGACCGGTCGCCTGACCAACTTCAAGGCGTTTTTCGGCACGCTGGTGGGTGTCAACCCGATGGCGGACTTCAACCACAAGGGTATGGCGACCGTGCTTGCCAAGTTTAAGGGCAAGCGCGCGGCGTTTGACGCCACCATCAAATATATGGAAAAAACGATCGTCAATCCGCAGGAGCAGACCATTTTCGTGGCGCACTCCAACCGTGAGCAGGCGGCACAGACGCTTGCCGAGATGATCAAAGAGAAGTTTTCTCCCAAGGAGATCATCATTAACCCCGTGGGGCAAGCCTGCGGTGCCGCTATCGGCCCGGGTTTGTGCGCGGCGTTTTACGTCGGCACCCCCATCAGCGAGGATTGCGTGAATGAAAAAGCCATTATGGATGAGATCGTGAACGCCAAACCGACCGCTCAAGAAGCGAAAGAAACAGCAGAAAAGGAAGTGTCAACGATGATAACCAACGGCTCTTTTGCGGTGCTGTCCGACTCCACTTGTGATCTGGCGGCTGACGTGCGCGAAAAATACGGCGTTGACTACGTCAAGATGAACTACGTCATCGACGGCACGGAATATCCTGCCTCTCTCGACTGGGAAAATCACTCCGCGCGCGAATATTACGACCTGATGCGCGGGGGCAAGCGCGTGACCACCACGCAGGTCACCCGTGACACCTATCTCAAAGCTTTCACGGCGCATCTGGAAGCGGGTCGCGACGTGGTGTATATCAGCTGCTCGTCTGCGCTGTCCGGTTCGGTCAACCTCGCCACCCTCATCGCTGAGGAACTCAAAGAAAAATATCCCAACAACCGCGTCTATTGCGTGGACTCCCTGTGCAGCTCGCTCGGTCAGGGTATGATGGTGCTCAAAGCCGCCATGATGCGTGACGAGGGCAAAACTGCTGAGGAAACGGCGGCGTTCATCACCGCAAACCGCCTGAAAGTCAACCAGTACGGCACGGTGGCCTCTCTGGAATATCTCCGCCGCGCAGGTCGCGTCAAGGCGTCCAAAGCCTTCTTCGGTAACCTGTTCGGCGTCAAGCCCATCATTCTGTCCGACGTCATCGGTCAGAACTTCGCCTTCAAAAAGGTCAAGGGCACGCTCAACGCCCGCTTGGAGATCGCCCGCCTGATCGTTGAGGCGGCGGAGGATCCCGAAAACTCCTATCTGTTCCTCAGCCACGCCGACTGCGAGGAAGATATCGAAGCACTCAAAGAGGAGATCCTGAAGCTCGCGCCCTTCAAGGGTGTGATGGTGAGCTGCATCGGCCCCATCGTGGGTGCGTCCGTCGGCCCCGGCACGGTGATCGCCTTCGTCTACGGACAGGAAGTGACCATCGAGGGCAAGGAATAATTTTTGCAACACACGGCAAACGAGGACAGGTGAACAAAAAGTGAGTACAAGTACCATCAACGGACAGGAACTGTACGAATTGTGGCTCGGTGCCTATCGCAACCTGCGTCAGCACGAGCAGTATATCGACCAGCTCAACGTGTTTCCCGTACCTGACGGCGACACCGGCGCCAACATGGCGATGACCCTTTCGGGCGGTGTGTCTGTCGGCGGGGAGAAAGAGAGCGTCGCAGAACTGATGGCGGCGTTTTCCCGCGGAACCCTGTTTTCCGCGCGCGGCAACTCCGGTGTCATTCTCTCGCAGTTTGTGCGCGGTATGGCAAAAGGCGCCGAGGGAAAAGATACCCTCACGCCGACGGATTTTGCAGTAGCGGTGCGCTCGGGCGTGGACTATGCCTACAAGGCGGTGGTGCGCCCCGTGGAGGGCACCGTGCTGACCGTTATGCGTGAGACCGCCGACTTTTTGGAGGCGCACGCGGATGAGTTTTCCGATTTTGCCGATTGCTTCTCCCGTTGTCTGCCCGTGATGAAAAACGCGCTCGCACACACCCCCGACCTTTTGGAGGTGCTCAAAGAAGCGGGCGTGGTGGACAGCGGCGGTGCCGGTTTCGTTTGCCTGTTTGAAGGTATGTTGGCGGCCGCCAACGGCGAGGAATTGCCCGAGGTGAGCGTTGCCGCCCCTGCGGGCGCGGGTGCGCCCAACGGTACCTTCGGTCGCGACAGCCGTCTGGAATACGGCTATTGCACCGAATTTATCCTGCAACTGATGACTTATAAGACGGATATTGCCGCCTTTGATATCCAGCCGATGATCGCCTATCTGGAATCGGTGGGCGATTCGGTGGTGGCGGTGGCGGACGACGACATCGTCAAGGTGCACGTGCACACCTTTACCCCCGAAGAGGTGCTCGCCTACGCCCGCCGTTTCGGCGAATTTGTCACCATCAAAATTGAAAATATGTCGGTGCAGCACAGCGAAGCAGCCGTGCCCGCACCCCAAAAACCAAAAAAACATCAGACCTATGCCATCGTGGCGACCGCCTCTGGCAAGGGTATTTCCGACTATTTCTGCGAGATCGGCACCGATGTGATCGTCAACGGCGGTCAGACCCAAAATCCCGCCGCCGAGGACTTCATCAATGCCTTCAAGCAGGTTGACGCCGACTATATCATCGTGTTGCCCAACAACAGCAACATCGTGATGGCGGCACAACAGGCGGCGAAGCTGTATACGGACGCCGACGTGCGCGTGATCCCCACCCGCTCGATTGCCGAAGGCTATTCCGCCCTGTCGATGATGGACACCTCCGCCGACACGGTGGAGGAGCTGATCGAGGGGATGAGCGCGGGGCTCGGCGGCGTGTCCACGGGCTACGTGACCACTGCCACCCGCGATACCGTGATGAACGGCGTTACGGTGCAAAAGGGTAAATATATCGGTCTTGACCGCGAAAATATCCTCTGCTGCTGTGAAGACAAACTCACCGCGGCGATGGATATGCTCAAAAACCTGCCCGATATTGAGGATAAGCAGACCATCATCGTATTCACGGGCAAGGACGTCACCGAAGACGAGGCGGCAGAGCTTGCCGACGCGATTGAAAGTGACTACCCGCTGTGCGACGTGGGCTTTATCGCGGGCGGACAGGACGTGTACAGCTTTATTATGTCGATTGAATGACGGAGGCGCTTTATGAAAACCATCATCGTGGATATCTACGGCGCCGATGCAGGTCCCGTACCTGTTATCCGCGGCGCGTTGCGCGCTTTGGAATTGGCACCCGATTTTGTGTTGCATTTCGTGGGTGACCGCACACTTGTCGAGCAAGAAATGGCGGCGATGGGCGCCGATGCGACCCGTGTGACCGTCTCCCACACCACCGATGCCATCACCAATTTCGACCGTCCCACCTGCGTGTTCAACGGACGCGACGAATCCTCGATGGTGATGAGTCTGCTTGCGCTCAAAAATGACCCCGACGCGATCGGTATGCTCAGTGCGGGCAACACGGGTGCTTTGTTGGTGGGATCTATCGTGCGGCTCGGCTTGCTTGCGGATATCAAAAGCCCCGCGCTTTGCTCGGCTATTCCCGTCTGCGACGGCAAGCTCGTCGCGCTGGTGGATTGCGGTGCCAATATGGACTGCCGCCCGCGCGAGCTGGCACGCTTTGCGCTGATGGGTGACGCCTTTATGAAAAGCCGCTGTGAGATGGAAGCTCCCCGTGTGGGGCTGTTGTCAGTCGGCCGCGAAGAGGGCAAGGGCAACCGTCTGACGCTTGATACGTACGCCCTGCTCAAAGACCTGCCGATGAACTTTATCGGCAATATCGAGGGCAACGACGTGGTCAACGACGTGGCGGACGTTATCGTCACCGACGGCTTTGCGGGTAATATCCTGCTCAAAAACGTCGAAGCGGTGGGCAAGACCGCGCTGGCGGCGATCGAGGAACTGCTCCCCACCGCCGATGCGGCACAGCGCGAAGTGCTGGAAAAACTGCACGCGCGTTTGTCTGCCGCCTACGATTTCAACCCGCGCGGCGGTGCCACTTTCCTCGGCACAGCCAAGACGGTGGTCAAGATGCACGGTTGCGCGACCGAGGATACGGCGTATTCCTGCATTGACCAGTTGTTGCTTTTGGAGCGCACGGGCTTCTCGACCCGCGTCAAAGAAGCATTGACCTATTGCTGACAAAAAGACAGGTTGCTTTGCCGTTTGGCACTGCAACCTGTCTTTATAAACAATAATATCAGGATTTGTGGATATCGCGATAGCGAGCATAAAACACCAGCTTGTGCATCAGATATTCCAACGGTACTAAAACGATGGCGGCGATGTTGTACGCCCCAAAAAGCGGGATGATCGGCACCGTCAGATGTATAAGCTGGCAAAAAACGGTGTAGGCTATGTAGCGTAGAATGGTGTAAATAACCGTGCGCACCGTGTCCATATAGTTGATGCGGCGAAACACCCCTGCCACGTTGTAGAGAATGCACGAAGTACAAGACGCCATACCCACCGTTGCGAGAGTGGTGACGTAATATTTCCAACCGAAAACGAGCGACGCGATCAGCACCAGCACCTCTGCCAACGCCAAGGCGAAAAAGCTCGCCCGCGCGCTCTTGAACAACTGACGATAGATGCGCAGGGTGTCGTGAACGGGGTTGAAATGCGAGGATTTGTTGCCGTCGATGTAAACCGCCTCGATCGGCACGGTGGTGATGGGAATGCGCTGCTTGTCGGTGTAATACAGCACGTTCATTTCGTAGTCATATCGCTCGCCGCCGACTTTGAGCAACCACTCGGTGTGCGCCGCGGCAAACCCGCGCAGACCTGACTGATTATCCAGAAAGAAGTGCCCCGTCAGCGTGGTGTAAACGAACCGCGACAGACCGTTGCCAAACCGCGAGCGGAAGGGGATATTCCCGCGGAATATGCGGGTGGACAGCACCATCTCCGCACCCAGCTCCAGCTCGTCGCGCACCCGCAAAATATCGGGAATGCGATGCTGTCCGTCAGCATCGGCGGTGATGAAATACGCCGCGTCCTGACAATGCTCGCGGATGTGGGCGATGCCCGTTTTGAGTGCCATACCCTTGCCGCGGTTGATCTCGTGGGTGAGCACGGTGGCGCGGTCGGCGACTCGCTCAAAAACAGGTGCAAACTCTGCGCCGCTGCCGTCGTCGACGATGAGCAGCGAAAGTCCGGTGTCCGCCAGCCCCTCAACCAGCGTCACCAGCTGCTCGTCCGGCTTGTAGGCCGGAATCAGCACGATACCCTTCATAAATACCCTCATTTACCCTTCGAATTTTGCTCTAAAAACTGACAAATATATGTCATCAGCGCCTCGTTTTCGGTGCCGTCGGCATCAAAAAGCAGGTCGCTGTGCCCATCTTGCTTTGGCGTATCCCACACCAAAAAATCCACTTGCGCCGCGTCAATTTCTGCGCGGTGCGCGTAAATACTGCCGCCGTCAAGTTCGACGGCATCGTCGTTTTTGCCGTGTACTATCAGCACGGGCGTGTCGCTTTGTGCGATACAGTCGGCGGCAGAAAGCGACACCGTTTCGGCGTCAAACAGCCACGCCTGATAAAGCCACAAAAACGGATAGTTGCCATAAGCAACGAAGCCGACGCGTGCGGCGGCGGGCTCCATCACACCCTCCATCGCGGAGTTGACACCCGCGACCGAGATCACCGCCGCTACCTCGTGCGCGGCGAGCGCACAGCAAACGGCATAGCCGCCGCGGCTGTGCCCAAACAGTGCCACGCGGCGATAGCCGAACAGGTCGTTTTTCTCGGCAAAGGTGAGCGCGCTGTCGAGATCCCACACCGCCTGCGAAAAGCCGACGGCGGATTCTCCCTCGCTGTGACAGCTGCCGGTGGTGTCAAAAACGAACACGCCGTAGCCGTTGTCCCAAAAATGCTGTATCTGCCACAGATAATCGTCGACGCAGGCGTGATAGCCGGGGGCCATCACCACCAGCATATCGCCGCCGTCTCCGTAGACGTAGCCCGCAAGGGTGTTGTCGCCCGATGAAAAGGTCACCGCTCGGCGGTCGGCAACCAGCGGCTCCAACGCCGCGGGGACGGGCTTTTCTTCCCGCTCATAGCGGGCGAAAGTGGCGTCGTAGACCAGCACGGTGACTACTACCGAGCCGATGACCCACAAAACAAACGCCAAGGTGATACCGATCAAAACCTTCCGCTTGGATTTCTTGCAAGAAGATGTCAATAGTATCACCGCTTTCCATCAGAATATCAAACCGAAACACGGAGGTCCTTCTTATGCGCTACACGCCCACTTACCGCCCCTATGTGGCGGCAGAAGCCGATTTCGACGCCGACTTTGCGAAGTTAGAGGAAACCCTGCGCGCCTATGCCCACACGGGCGAGGTGGCGGCGTTTGACGGGTTGACGCTCGCTTATGAATATTATCTGGTCGAAAACGCCACCGCATCGGTGGTGATCGTGCACGGCTTCACCGAGTTTATGCGTAAATACCGCGAAATGTGTCGATATTTTATGGATATGGGGTTCAACGTGTTTTTATATGACCAGCGCGGTCACGGTCGCTCGGGCAGACAGGTGGACGAGTGGCATCACGCTCACGTCAACGCCTTTGACGACTACGTACGCGATCTGGAAACGGTCGTGGACGAGCTGGTGCGTCCTGCCGCAGGTGACCTGCCGCTGTATCTCTATTCCCATTCGATGGGCGGCGCGGTCGTCGGCTTTTATATGCAACGCCATCCGCAAGCGGCGGCAAAAGCGATACTGTCCTCGCCGATGGTCGACCCGTGTATGCACGGCGCGCCGCGCTTTGCGATGTTTCATCTGCTCAAACGGCTGGTCAAGCAATCGGGCTGGGACGCGCGCTTCCCCTACGGCGGCGTGTGGCGCGAAAACCCCTCTTTCGAGCGCAGCTCCGACAAGAGCTATGCCCGCTTCAAGATGAACCTCGACACCCGCCTGTCGGATGTCTGCTATCAGAATGCGTCACAGACCAACCGCTGGATGCACGAAACCTTGCAGGTGAAAAAGCGGTTTCTCAACCGCGAAAAATGTAAGGCCATTCAGACGCAGGTGCTGCTCATCAATGCGGGACAAGACCGCGTGGTGCGCACCCGCCCGCAAAAGCAACTGGTACGCCGCCTGACAAACTGCCGTTTCGTCAGCTTCCCCGAGGGAAAGCACACCTTGCTCAACGACACGGGAGCGGCGTTGGAGCAGTATTACGATTGCCTCAAAGCGTTTTTGAGCGGCGAATAACCAATATTATTCCGCAGCGGCTTCTGCCTTCGCCTGCTTGGCGGCGGCAACAAGCCCCACCGCTTGCTGAACGACGGTACCCACCACGTCGCCCATCGTCGATCCGCCTTCTTCGGCGGCAATGTTCAAAAGCTGTACGGTGCCGTCGCAGATGACCAAAAAGGACATCGGCGTCAGGGTGACCTTGGCACCCGCGCCCGCGGGATTTTGTTGCTTGCCGCGCTGAACGTCAGCGATATCCGCACCGCCGCCTGCAAAACCGACCGACAGCTTGGAGATGGGGATGATGGTGATATCTCCCGCCACGATGCGGTCACCCACGATGCTGTTGGCGTTGGCAAGCTCAATAGCCTTGTCCACCGTAAAGGAGAGTACCTTCGTTAAAGTGTTGCCGCCCGCAACGGCAGGTCTTTCGTTTGTGCTCATTGATAAATCTCCTTTTCCACGTTTCTCTTAACGATAAAGATGAGTGCTTTCAGTATCTGCCAAATGGATACCGACAGCTTGATGTCATAAGCAAACTCGCTTTGCGTGCTGTCAAAATCGCACCGCACGTCCAACTGCAACGCGTGCTTTTTGAGCCGCAGCTTGTTTTGAATATACCCGACCACGGGGTAAAGCACCGCGCAGACGGTGCCATAGTCCATCGCCGCGTCGCCGCCGTCGGTGTCGGCACATACCACGCGCAACGCCAGCTTGTGTACGCGGCAGCGCGGCAGCAGCCACAGTACCCGCCCGACCAGCGCCAACAGCACGTCGGCAAACTGGGTGACGGTCAGCGACAGTCCTGCTTCATTGACGCTTTCGCGGATCTTTTGCAGGTCGTTGAATTTGGACAAACCGACCAATCGCTCCGCCGTCTTGCGAATGAGGCTGTCGGGGTTGGGGGTCTCACCAAAGGTGAGCCACAGAAGCCGCCCGCGCCACAAAAATTCGCCGTTTTCGCCGCTTTTCAAATATACGTAGACCGGCAGCGACAAAATGACGGTGATGAGCAAGATAAGCCCGCCGAGAATGCCGCCGGCGATGAGCCATCCCATAGCGAGCCCTCCCAGCGTTTATAATTAAACCTATTTTATCATAATCCCGACCGAAAAGCAACAGTTTTACAAGAGTATTCCCAACGAAAATAGCGGTTATGCCGTCAAAAAAGGAGTGAGCGAAATGCAGCGGTTTGTCACCCGCCTGTCTGATTTTACCGACGAGCAATATGAGGCAGCGTTTTCCCGTATGGAACCCGCAAAACAGCAACGCGTGCTGCGTCTGCGCCGCGCGGATGACCGCCGCCGCACCGTTGCCGCGGATGCGCTCGCCCGCACGCATATTGCCGCCTTTTGCGGTATCAGCCCCGATAAGGTGACGCTCGCCGTCGGCGCACACGGCAAACCATACGCTGTGGGACTTGCCGTGGAGTTTTGTTTGAGCCATAGCGACGATATGGTGGTGTGCGCGGTGTCCGACCGCCCCGTGGGGGTGGACGTGGAGCGCGTGCGCCCCGTTGATCTCAAAATTGCCCGCCGCCTGTTCACGCGCAAAGAGCAGGAGATATTGCTCGACGGCGACCTGTCGCCCGAGCGCTTTTGCCTGTGCGAGGATGCGGCGATGCTCACGCGGTTTTATCGCTTCTGGACGGCGAAAGAGGCGTATTTCAAACGTCTCGGCGTCGGTATGGGCGATTGGCACCCCATCTCCGTCGCCGATTGCCCCGATATTACCCTGACCTATGAGGATATCGGCGAGTACATTTTAGCGTTTTGTGAGTGAGGCGGAGATAACAATGGAAAATGATTTTCCAAGAAGGAAAGCCACGCGACTAAAAGATTTCGATTACAGTACCACCGGTGCCTATTTCGTGACTGTTTGCACAACGAACAGGCGTTGCCTGCTATCCAAAATTATCGCACCCACTAACGGTAGCATTGTAGGGGACGGCGCCCTCGACGTCCCGCAGGTAAAACTGACAGAGATCGGACGGATTGCCGAGAAGCATTTGTTGGCAAGTGAGCGCATACAAGGTGTCAGAATTGACCGATACGTGATTATGCCAAACCACATACACGCCATCATAGCCATAAAAGCGGACGAGAATGATGAGCAGGTGCACGGGACGTCGAGGGCGCCGTCCCCTACAAACAAACTGTTACCACACATCGTGGCCACTTTTAAGCGGTTCTGCCACAAGGAAATCGGACAGGTTGTTTTCCAGCGTTCGTTCCACGACCACGTCATCCGCGATTATGCAGATTATGATGAAATCGCCAAATATATCGCAGAAAACCCTATCCGCTGGCGGCTTGATACGCTGTATGCGGCAGAATAACTGCAACGGGAGGAAAACAATGCAAAATTTTGGAATGTCTATGCTATGGTTTTGGCTGTGTTATGCAATCGTGACGCTTGTGGGCGTACTACATAGTGTTTTCAACATCTATGTGTTGCATATGAAGCCGATGGATGACAAGAGCATGGGAGAGGGCTATGAAAAAACAAAGCCTTGGCACCCACTGTATAACATCATTCTGTTTTCACTTTTCGGTTATCTGTATATGCGGGAATTGACCGAGCCGACCGTAAACGAAGCGGTGGTCACGGGCTTGCTCTGGTCCGGGATATGTATCGTGTTCGATGTTTTTGGATGGGTCATTGTCAAGCACCCTTGGAGTCTGTCGTTTAAAGGGTTTTACGTTGATTATCAGCCTTGGATCACGCTTATATATATTGCCATTTTTCTCGGGCCGATCGTGGGGCTTCTTTTTTGCTGACTTTGAAATGGCAAAAGCAAGAAGCTACCCGCAAATGCTGCGCATTCTTTACGCGAGGTGGCTTAAGCCACAGCGAGACCGTCGCCCCTACAAATCTCGATTTTCACCTGATTGCGTGCATTGTAGGGGACGGCGCACCCCAAGGGCACTTCCTTCGGGCGTCCTCGACGTCCCGCCCCAAAACAGCACAACCTACAAATCGTGCATTTGTAGGGACCGGCGTCCTCGACGGTCCGCACATAAAAAAGCCTCCCATGCGGGAGGCTTTTTTGCGTTATTCTGCTTGCAACAATTTTTCCAAGGTGATGTTGAATACTTTCGTGAAGGCAATAAGTTCAATATCGGTGACAAAGCGTTTGCCGCACTCAATACGCTGAACGGCGTTTTTGTCAATGTCCAGACCTACCAACTGCAGGCGGTCTGCTAATTCTCGCTGGGAGATACCTAAATCTACGCGCAAACGGCTGACATTTTTGCCGCAAATGTTGTTCAGCCCGTCAGAAGTTTTATTGATAAACACGCCGCACCCTCCTGTTGACATTTTGCGCTACTTATGATCGTTTGTGGGAAAATTTTTATCATCGGTACGGTTCAAAATATAATCAACGGATACATCGTGAAAATCTGCGAGCTTGATGAGGATTTCCGTCGGAATGTCCAAATCGCCTCGCTCGTAATTACTGTAAACGCGCTGACTGCAAGAGAGAATTTCTCCCATTTGTTTCTGTGTCATATCTTTGTCTTCTCGCAGGTCGCGTATTCTTCTGTAAAGCACACAACCACCCCGAATATAGTATGTACCAACATTATAGTTTAGTGCGTTGTCCGCTATTGACATTTAGCGGAAAATCCGCTACAATCAGAGCAAAGGGGGAGTCACGATTGGTTTGTCACACCGTCGCTCTTTTTGGACATCGGTATATAGAAAATCCCAAAAAGGTAGAGGAAAAATTGGAAGCACACATTCGCAGGATCCTGAATGAGGACCCCTATGCGGATTTTATGGTCGGTAGAAACGGCGAATTTGATTGGCTTGCCGCCGCAACAGTGCGTCGCATACGCAAAAATATGGAAAACGTGGATTGCCGCCTGATATTGCTGATGCCGTATCTGACGGTAGAATATATGCAAAATCAAGAGGAGTACGAGAGGTATTATGACCACATTTGGGTTTGCGGTAAATCAGAAAAGGTACACCCAAAGAGTGCCATCGGGGTGCGTAATCGCGAGATGGTGGATGAAGCGAATCTGGTGGTCTGCTATGTGAAAAGTCAGCGCGGCGGCGCATGCGCGGCTATGCGATATGCACTTCACAAGGGAAAAACCGTTATCAACTTGGCGGACGAAGGTGAATAAAACAGCGGCGTGAGCACACGCCGCTGTTTTTGCTATATGCCCGCAAAAACCCCTTGCAAGCAGAGCGGGTTGTCGGTATAATAAAAGCATAAACGAAAGGAAGTGACACACCGTGCCGAACTGGACTCCCGAACAGGAACAATGTATATTTTGCCACGACGGCACGATGCTGGTGTCGGCGGCGGCAGGCTCGGGCAAAACAACTGTGCTGATTCGCCGTATTTTGGAGCGGGTGGCGTATGCGCAAAACCCCATTGACGTGGACCGTCTGTTGGTGGTGACCTTCACCAATGCGGCGGCGGCAGAGATGAAAGACCGTCTGGCGAAATCGCTGTCGGAAGCCTTGCAGAAGGAACCGCACAACCACCGCTTGCGCCGCCAGCAGCTACTGCTGCCGCACGCGCAGATCAGCACCGTCCACAGCTTTTGCATCAACCTGCTGCGTGAGAATTTTCACCGCTTGCCCTTGTCGCCGCGTTTCAAGGTCGGCACGACGGGTGACCTGTTGACGCTGCAGGAAGAAGCAATGCAAGAGATGCTTTCGCACTTTTCTGCTGAGAAAAGCGCGGCGTTTATGCAGCTGACAACGCTGATGGACAACGGCAAAAGTACTGCTGCGATGGAAACGGCGGTACATAAGCTCTACACCTGTATGCAGGTGCAGCCCGACCCCGCGCGCTGGCTTGCCGACGCCTGTGCGCCCTACAAAGGTGCGGATATGCCCGACCAAACGGCGTGGGGTGCGGCGTTACAGGAGACGTGGGCGGCACATCTGCGGGCGTGTCGCGCGCTGTTGCGACAGGCGACGTCAATAGCGTCAAATGATGAGCAGATGGCGATTTGTTATCTGCCCGCCCTGCAAAATGCGGCGGCACAGATGGAACATTTGGCGGCGGATTGGGACGCACTCGGCTGGGATGACAAGCGCGGTCGCATTTTCGGCGTCACCTTCGACAGCCTCAAAGCCGTGAAAAAGCCCGCCGACCCTGCGGGGCTCGAGCAGGTCAAAGCGTTATGGAAAAACGTCAAGGTGCAATGGGAGACCTGTAAAAAAGAGCTGGGCACCTCGGCGTATGAGTTTGCACAGGACCGTGCCGCCTTGGCACCGTTGGCGGAAATTTTGTGCCGTATGACCGCCACCTACGATGATATCTACACCGCCAAAAAGCGCGAGCGCGACTTGGTGGATTTCAACGACTTGGAGCACCTGACCTTTTCGCTGCTCACCGAACTCGATGAAAACGGCGAGCGACAACGCACACCGCTCGCACGGGAGCTTGCCGACCGCTTTGAAGAGGTGCTGGTGGACGAATATCAGGACACCAACGCCATTCAGGATGCTATATTTTGTGCCGTGTCCCGCGACCAGCAAAACCTGTTTTTGGTGGGAGACGTCAAGCAGAGCATTTACGGCTTTCGCCAAGCCAGCCCCGAGCTGTTTCTCAAGCGGCGTGACGTCTATCCGCTGTTTCAAGAAAACAACTATCCCGCCACCGTGTTACTCGGTCATAATTTCCGTTCGCGCAGCGAAGTGACCGAGAGCGTCAATGCCGTATTTCGTCAGCTGCAGACCAAAGAGACGGGCGGCATTGACTATAACGAGCAGGAAGCGCTCAAAACGGGCGCGGATTATTATCCCGTCACCGACGGTTGGGAGACCGAGCTTCTGCTGCTTGATAAAAGCACCTTCGGGGAGGATGACGATACGCCCGTGCAGGAAGCGCGGCTGATCGCGTCGCGTATTCGCGAGCTGATGGCCACGCAACAGGTCACCGATAAGAACGGACAGCGATCGATGCGTTTTAGCGATTGCTGTGTACTGTTGCGCGGGGTAAAAGCACACGGGTTTACCTATGTGCAGGAGCTCAACCGCTTGGGAATTCCCGCGGTGTCGGACAACAACGGCAACCTGTTTGACTGCGGTGAGGTGCAGTTGGCGCTGGCGTTGCTCAAGCTTATCAACAACCCCCTGCAGGAAGTGCCGCTTTTGGCGGTGCTGATGTCATCGGTGGGCGGCTTTTCGCCCGACGATATGGCGACAATACGCCGTCACACGCCCCGACAGCCGTTGTGGCTGGCGGTGGGACGGTATGCCCGCGAAAAGGATACACTGGGCGTGCGTTGTGCCGCCTTTACACAGATGATGGCGCAGCTGCGCACGCTGGCGGCAACGCTGCCCGCCCACAGGGTGATCCAGCGCGTGTATGAAAACACCGACCTGCTCTTGCGGGAAAGCGCACGCAAGGACGGTGCCCGACGGGTGGCGAATTTGCGCCTGTTGCAGGAATATGCCGCGGGCTACGAGCAAAACGGCTACAAGGGACTGCCCGCTTTCCTGCGCTATATGAGCCGTATGGAAGACAGCGAAGACGGGCTTCCCGCGGCGGCAACGGCGGCTGCGGCAGACGCGGTGTGCGTGATGACCATGCACCGATCAAAGGGTCTGGAATATCCCGTGGTGTTCCTTGCCAATCTCAGCCACCGCTTCAGCAACAAGTCCGCCGAGGGCAAGGTCATCGTCCACCCGCGCGACGGCATCGGTATGAAGCGCATGTTGCCGGAAAGTCTGCTTTTGCACACCACGCTGTTTTACGAGGGTGCCAAAACGGCGGTGCTGCGCGATGAGCGCAAAGAAGAAATGCGGCTTTTGTACGTGGCGATGACACGCGCCAAAGAAAAGCTGATTATGATCGCGTCCTACGACGACCCTGAAAAAACGATGCAAAGCATCGGCGCACAAATAGAAAACACCCCTGTTTTGCCGACACAACTGGTGTCGGACAGAAACTGTATGGGCGATTGGCTGATCGCCGCCGCCTTGCGTTTGCCCGAGGCGGCACACTGGCGCGAGCGCATCGGCGCTTACGAATGGATGCCGCTGGAAAACGCGGGCAAGTGGCGGCTTTGCATTTGCGATGCCGTGCGCGATATCGCGGTGTCGGATACCGACGAAGTTGCCGCAGACGCGCCAGCGCCTGACCAAGCACTCGCCGCCGCGCTTGCCGCCCGCTTTGCCTATGTGTATCCGTACGCGGCGTTGCAGCAAGCCCCCGCCAAGCAAGCGGCGTCCGATCTGGCGCACGCTGACCGCAATAACCGCTTCGTGGCGGTATCCCGCCCCGCGTTTTTGAGCCGCAGCGGATTGACGCCCGCCGAGCGCGGTACGGCGATGCACGCGTTTATGCAGTTTTCGCGCTATGAAGCCGCCGCCAAAGATCTGGAAAGCGAGATCGACCGCTTGGTTGCCGACGGCTTTTTGACCGCCGAGCAGGCACAGAGCCTCTCCCGCCCGCGTCTGGACGCCTTTTTCGGCAGTGACCTCTATCGGCGTATGGCGGCATCTCCCTGCTGCCTGCGGGAATATCCTTTTGCGGTCAATATTCCGCTTGCGCGCTGGGACGAGGCACTGGCGGCATCCTTGCCCGCCGACGCCGCCGACGAAACGGTGCTGGTGCAAGGTATCGTCGACTGTATGTTTGAGGAGGATGGCGCGTGGGTGGTGGTGGACTATAAGACCGACAAGGTCGCCTCTGCCGCCGAGCTTGCCGACCGTTATCGCCCGCAACTGGCGACCTATGCGCTGGCGGTGTCCGCCGTCCTCGGCAAACCCGTGTCCGCCTGTCTGCTCTATTCTTTTGCGCTGGGCGAAACGGTCACCGTGACGCTTTCGGACAATGGAAAAGATTGACATTTCCGAAAATTGACAACGAAATCGCACATATTTTCTCTTGCAAAAGGGCAACCTATCTCCGTCACAAATGCCAAAAGGCGTTTTGACTTTGCCGTGGCAAAAACACAAAAAAGGAGATAAGCTCTTATGAAGCAAGGACGCAAATGGGCGGTGGTGGCGGCGCTTCTGGCGACGCTGGTGCTGACTTTGACGGCGTGCAGCCGTAAAGATAACAACAACGGCGATCCCATGTCCACATCCAGCTCGACCACCACGACCACCACAACCACCACCCGTAGCAGCACCTCTCAAAGCGATCTGCTGACGCCGGAAACCAACGGCAACGGCAGCACTTCTGCGATGCGCTGACCCCAAGACCTGTCGGTAAGCAATCGGCAGGTCTTTTTTTGTAAAAATTTTGCGAAAACTCTTTTCTAATTGCGAAAAATAGGGTATAATAGAAACGATGAGGCAGAAACATCTGCCGCAAATCGACAGAAGGGATTGAAGAACGAATGGCAACCTTGAATCGCGTTTGTTTACATATCGCAGGCAGTGAGTATACGCTCACCACCGACGAGCCGGAGGAGTACGTCCAAAAGCTGGCACAGGACATCAACGACCGCATCGAATCCGCTTTGGCGGGCAATGACCGTATGTCGGTGATGATGGCAACCGTGCTGGCGTCTTTGGAACTGGCGGACGAAGCCAACAAAGCCGCTGACAGTGCAGACAATCTGCGCGGTCAGATTCAGGGCTATCTGGAAGAAAACGGCAAAACCCGTATGGAACTGGATGCGGTGCGCCGCGAACTGGACCGTGTGCGCCGTGAGAACGACTCTCTGCGTGCGCGTTGCGGGATGAACAACGGCTCTTATGATTACTAAACCTGAGATCTTGGCGCCCGCCGGCTCGCCGGAGGCGCTGGTGGCGGCTGTGCGCTGTGGGGCGGACGCGGTGTATCTGGGCGCCGCGTCATTCAACGCCCGCCGCAATGCCGCCAATTTTTCGCCCGCCCAGCTCAAAGAGGCGGTGGCGTTTTGCCACGCGCGCGGCGTGGCGGTGCATCTGACGCTCAACACCTTGGTGCGTGACGATGAACTCGAAGAGGCGTTGCGCGTGGCGGGCGAAGCGGGCGAGATGGGGGTGGACGCCCTCATCGTGCAGGACGTGGGTCTTGCCCGTCACCTGCACGCTGCGATGCCGCAGATGCCTCTGCACGCCTCGACACAGTTGTCCTGTCATACTCCCGCCGGCGTCGACTTTTTGCGCGATGTCGGCTTTTCGCGTGTGGTGCTCTCCCGCGAGATGACGAAAGAGGAGATCGCCGCCTGCGTGGGACGCGGCTGCGAGATCGAGGTGTTCGTCCACGGGGCCTTGTGTATGAGCGTGTCGGGACAATGCTATCTCTCCGCGCTGTTGGGCGGTCGCAGCGGCAACCGCGGGCTTTGCGCCCAGCCCTGCCGTCTGCCATTTTCTACGGAAAGCGGCAAGGGAGAAGCGGCGCTCAGTCTCAAAGATACGTCTCTGCTCGACCATATCCCCGCGCTGTCGGCGCTGGGGGTGGATGCGTTCAAGATCGAAGGGCGGATGAAGCGCCCCGAATACGTGGCGGCGGCGGTGACCGCCTATCGCCGTCAGCGCGACGGCGAGCCGCTCGATGCACAGCTTGTCGCCGACCTGCAAAACGTCTTTTCGCGCAGCGGGTTTACCGACGGCTATTTCACCGATAAGCGCGGCGCTGCGATGTTCGGCGTGCGCCGCCCCGAAGATGCGCGCGCCACGGCGGATGCGCTGTCAAGGCTCACGCCGCTGTATCGCAACGAGCGGCAAAGCGTACCCGTGACGCTCGCGCTGACCGTCGCGCCGCAAACGCCCGTCACCTTGACGGCGACCGATGCCGACGGCAACTCTGCCACCGTGACGGGCGCACCGCCCGAAGCGGTCAGAACGGCACCGCTTTCCCGCGAGCGCATCACCGAACAACTGCAAAAAAGCGGCGGTACACCCTTTGCGGTCACCGCCGTAGATATACAAGGCGACCCTACGGTCACCGCCACGGTGGGCGCGCTCAACGCCCTGCGGCGTGAAGCGCTCACCACGCTGCTGCAAGCGCGCGCGCAGATAACGCCAAAGGCGTATACCGCCGCCGTGCCGCCCGTCACGCTTGCGCCGCCGCTTCCCTTTACGCGGGTGGTGCGCCTGCAAGACGCGGCACAATATAGCGGCGACGCATCTGCC
>SVOU01000085.1 GCA_015066215.1 Oscillospiraceae bacterium
GTCTTGTCAACCGCCTACTGTTTTCGCTGTGGGGCGGATAAACGCAAAAAGTCCGATAGGCTTGACCTATCGGACTTTTTGTTTATAAGGTGATGCCAAATATTTTACACGCGTTGTCGCACAGCATGCGGCGGTTTTCCTTCTCGGAAAAGCCCAGCGATAACAGATAGTCCAGTTCGGGCGTGGCGGGCCACATCGGGTGGTCCGTACCGAACAGCACGCGATCCGTACCAAAAGCTGTGATCAGCGCCTTGGCGTGGTCTTTCTCCATAAACGCAAACGACGAAGAACTGTCCACATAGAAGTTCGGCAATCCCGCCAATTTTTCCGCCGCTTCGTCCCACACCGACCAGCCGCCCAAATGCGCGCCCACTACTGTGAGCCCCGTGTAGATCTCCATCACAGGAAGCAAACGGTTGGGGTTGGAATAGTCATAGCGGCTGTCGCCCGTGTGCAACAGAATAGGCAAGTGTTCCCGCTCGCACAGTTCGTAAATTTTCAGGCAACGGTAATCGTCTATCTTGAACTGCTGAATGTCGGGGTGCAGCTTGACACCATGGAGTCCCAGTTCCAGAATATGCGCCACGTCTCCCGCCAAATCGGTGCTGTCGGGGTGCAGCGTGCCAAGACCCGTCAGTTTGCCACCGCTTTGTGCCACCGTTTCGGCGATAAAGTGGTTGATGCTGTTCACCTGTTTGGGTGCTGTCGCCACAGACTGCACAACGAAGTGGTCAACGCCCGCTTTGACGCCTTCTGCCATCATCGTTTCCACCGTGCCGTCAAAAGCGGAATGCAGTCCGTAAAAATTATCGGTGCCTGCCACCGCGCGCGATGCGATCCGGTGGGTGTAGATATGACAATGGGCATCAACGACCGTATAGGTATTGTTAAGCATCAGGCGGTCACCACGCTGTTCGCTTTGTGCAGACCGAGTTTCTCGACCGCATCTTCACGCATTTTGTATTTGAGGATCTTGCCCGCGGCGTTCATCGGGAAGCTGTCCACGAAGTCGATATAACGCGGCACCTTGTGACGCGCCATATTGGCGGCTATATAGGCTTTCATCTCGTCAGCGGTCATCGTTTCGCCCTCTTTGAGAATGATGCACGCCATAATTTCCTCGCCGTACTGCTCATCGGGCACGCCAATGACCTGCACGTCGCTCACCTTCGGGTGGGTGTAGATAAACTCCTCGATCTCCTTCGGGTAGATGTTCTCACCGCCGCGGATGATCATATCTTTAAGGCGACCCGTGATGCGGAAATAGCCCTCGGGCGTGCGACACGCGAGGTCGCCCGTGTGCAGCCAGCCGTCCTTGTCGATGGCGGCGGCAGTTTCACGCGGCATTTTGTAATAGCCCTTCATCAGGTTGTAGCCGCGCGCCAAGAACTCGCCCGTGACCTCGTCGGGGCATTCCTCGCCCGTTTCGGGGTTGACGATCTTGCACTCGATCTCAGGCAGCGGCGCACCGACGGTGCCCACGCGCACTTCGATGGGATCGTTGGTAGAGCTCATCGTGCAACCGGGGGACGCTTCGGTCTGTCCGTACACGATGGTGATCTCGGACATGTGCATTTTCTCCACCACTTCGCGCATCGTGGAAATCGGGCAGGGACTGCCCGCCATAATGCCTGTGCGCATATAGGAGAAGTCGGTCTTTTCAAAGTCGGGGTGTTCGAGCAAGGCAATAAACATCGTCGGCACGCCGTGGAACGCCGTGATATGCTCGTTGTGGATGCACGCCAGCGCGGGCTTCGGAGAGAAATACGGCAACGGCAACAGCGTGGCGCCGTGCGTCATCGACGCGGTCATCGCCAGCACCATACCAAAGCAGTGGAACATCGGCACCTGGATCATCATACGGTCAGCCGTGGACAGATCCATACGGTCACCGATGCATTTGCCGTTGTTAACGATGTTATAGTGGGTGAGCATAACGCCCTTGGGGAAGCCGGTGGTGCCCGACGTATACTGCATATTGCAGACGTCGTCCTTATCCACCGCCGCCGCCAAACGGTACACCTCTTCCACGGGCACCTGTGCTGACAGCTCGACCGCCTCATTCCATTCGAGACAGCCCTTCTGGCGGAAGCCCACGGTGATGACGTTGCGCAAGAACGGCAGACGGCGCGCGTGCAACGGTTTGCCCGCCTTGGTGTTTTCCAATTCGGGGCAAAGCTGAGCAACGATGTCACCGTAGTGGGTATCTTTCGAACCCTCGGTCATAATGAGGGTGTGGGTGTCCGACTGTTTGAGCAGATACTCCGCTTCGTGGATCTTATAGGCGGTGTTGACCGTCACCAAAACTGCGCCGATCTTGACCGTTGCCCAGAACGCAATATACCATTGCGGCACGTTGGACGCCCACACCGCCACGTGTGTGCCCGCCTTGACGCCCATCGCAATCAGCGCGCGGGCGAAGGTATCCACGTCGTCGCGGAACTCGCTGTACGTGCGGGTGTAGTCCAACGTGGTGTATTTGAACGCATACTGGTCGGGGAACTCCTCCACCATACGGTCGAGCACCTGCGAGAAGGTCATATCGATGAGCAGATCCTTTTTCCAGACGAATTTGCCCGTGTGTGCCTTGTTATAGTAAAGCTGCTTTTCGTTGCGGGAAGTGTTGCTGTATTGCTTCATATACTGCACGAATTGCGAGAAGATAATCTCCATATCGTCCAGTTCTGCGCACCACTCAGGGTTCCACACCAACGACAAAAAGCCGTCGTAGTTGACCGAGCGCAGCGCAAGCATCATATCCTTAACAGGCAGTTCGCCCTCGCCCAGCAGGCAGAACTCCACGCCGTCTTCGGTGCGGCGGGCATCGTTCATATGCACGTGGCGCACATAAGCGCCGAGATTTTTGATGATGACGTCAGGTTGCTCACCCGCGCCGAAATAGGCGGCGGACAAGTTCCACAGCGCCGCCAGCCAGTCGCTGGCAAAGCGGTCGAGCAGATCGCGCAACTCGGCCGTGTCGCAGAACAGACCGCTGGTCTCCACCAGCAACGCCACGCCGCGCTCCTCTGCCTTGGGCAACAACTTTTCCAGCAACGCCGCCGTATTTTCCACGCCGGCGGTTACATCAGCAGTAGATTCGGCGCGCAGGCGGATAAAGGGAATGTGCAGATTGGACGCAATATCCAAGCACGCCTCCACTTCCTTTTCCACCGCATCGGCCGCGGCCGCGTCGGCGATATCGCCGATGGCGTCGATACAGGGGATCTGCAATTTTTGCTCGTACAGGCGGCGCAAGGTAGCCGCCGCGGCGTAGTCGTGGAACGCGCCGTCTTTGTCGGTGAACAGGCGGTTGTGGATATTGTGCAGTTCCACGCCCTCGAATTTGAGATCGACCGCCACCTGACAGAACTCTTCAAACGTTTGGTTATGCCACCCTTTGGTGGAAAAAGACAGTTTCACGCTCACGCCTCCTCGTACACGATCTTGTTGACAGCGTTGATGTAAGCACGAATGCTCGCGCCCATAATATCGGTGGAGATACCGTTGCCGGAATAGAGTTTGCCGTTGGCACGCAGCTTGACCACCGCAGAACCCATAGCCTCTTTGCCCTCGGTCACGGACTGGATCTGGAAATCGTCCAGCTCATAGTGGATGCCGATAACCTGATCCAGCGCCAAAAACGCGGCGTCAATAGGTCCGTCGCCGATGGCAATACCCTGCTTTTTGTCGCCGTTTTTGGTCACGGTGATCTGCGCCGTTGCCGCGATCACGTTGCCGTTGTTGATCACGTAATTATCCAGCACAAAGGTGGCAGGCACCTGCATAGCGGTGTTGGCGATAATCGCGTCCAGTTCCTTGGCACCCACGCGCTTTTTGGCAGCAACGCGCAAGAACTCTTCAAATACCTTTTCAAGGTCTTCATCGCCGAGATCATAGCCCAGCTTCGCCACCGCCGCAAACACGGCGTTACGATCGTCTTTGTCGTCCAGATGAATAACCGCATCGTCGGTACGCATCACCGAAACGGCGGTTTGCGCCTTTTTGACGTCGCCCGTGATACGGCTGATCTGCGAAACGGTGCGGTGCAGCTCGGTGGTGCGGATATTGGCGGCAAAGCCATATTTGTCGCCGCAGTTTTTGATCATACCGGCAAAGGTTTCCAGCGAAACCGTGTTGCCGCCGACCGCCGTCTTGACGTAGTCCACGCCGCGACGCACGGCCAAGATCGCCTGCGCCGCCGCCATACCGTTTTTATCATCGCAGCGCACGCCCATCGGCACAGACACCTGTGTCATCACATCGCCGATAAAAGCGGCGAAATCATCGGGCAGCATCTCGGCGGCGCTGTCACAAATGGTGATCGACCCCACGCCTGCATCCGCCGCCGCTTTGAGCACCGCCTGCAAGAATTCAGGCTCTGCGCGCGAGGCATCCACTGCACAAAACTCCACGTCGGTGCAAACGGCTTTCGCCGCTTTCACCGTCACCGCGACGCTTTCCAGCATAGCCGCAGGCTTTTTGTGACAGGTATATTCCATACCCACAGGAGAAACCGGCACCTCAAGGCGCAAACGCGCGTGTGCCGCACCCGACAGCGCAGCTGCAGCAGCTGTCAGGCTGTCCGCAGTCAGATCGATCGCCACCGACAGGATGCTGTTTTTCACAAAGGAAGACACGGTGCGAATAAGCAGCGTATCGGCACGGTTATTACGAATAGCCGGCAGTTCGATCACGTCCACGCCCAGTTTTTCCAGCTGACGGGCGATCTCAATCTTCTCCTTGAAGCTAAACGCGCTGTCTTCCCGACAAAGTGTGGTGTCGGCAATTTTGATCTGTTTCATACTATCGTCTCCTTTTTAGGTTGCTGATAAAACAAAAGTCCCTGAAATCGGAAACACTCCGATTTCAGGGACGAAAAAGCCTTTTCGCGGTACCACCCTGCTTACCGTCACAAAAACGGTCGCTCAACGGACTCCATCAAGTCCTTTGCCATGATAACGGGGCAAGCCGTAGCCGTCTACTTTTTCGTTCAACAGCTCTGCTCGGGAGTGAGGCTTCCCCGCTCTTTCACACCTGTTCGCAGCAACCACAGGCTCTCTGAAGTGAAGCACGAGAGAGGAATAATTCCGTCAACGCATTTGCAATATGGTATGCATTTTAGCACAAGGTTTTTGCTTTGTCAAGCATTTTTTATTCGAGGCCGCAGGTCCAGCCGAAGGTGTCCTCCAGACGCCCCCACTGAATGCCCGTCAGAACGTCATAGAGGTGCTGGGTGACTTCGCCGATGCCACCGCCGTTGACGGTGTAGCGCACACCCTTGTAGCACAGCTCGCCGATGGGAGAAACCACCGCTGCCGTGCCGCAGCCCCACGCCTCTTCCAGCGTGCCGTTTTCCATAGCGGCAGCCAGCTCATCAATGCTTAAAAGGCGTTCGCTGACGGTATAGCCCTCTTTTTTCAGCATCTCGATGCAGGATTTTCTGGTGATGCCGGGCAAAATCGAGCCGGAGAGCATCGGGGTGACGATCTCACCGTTGATCTTGAACATCACGTTCATCGCGCCGACTTCTTCGATGTACTTGCGCTCAACGCCGTCAAGCCACAGCACCTGAGAATAGCCCTTTTGCTCGGCGCGCTCGCCCGCACGGTTGCTGGCGGCGTAGTTGCCGCCGCATTTGGCATAGCCGGTACCGCCGCGCACAGCACGCACGTCCTCGTCCTCGATCATAATGCGGACGGGGTTGATACCCTCTTTGTAATAGCTGCCCACGGGGGACGCAATGATCACAAAGGTGGCATTATGCACCGCATGCACGCCCAGCGTTTCGTCGTTACCGAACATAAAGGGGCGCAGATACAGCGAAGTGCCGGGTGCAGAAGGCGTCCAATCCTGTTCAGTGCGCACAAAGGTGAGCAGCACCTCCATCGCCATATCTTCGGGGATGGTGGGCAGGCACAGACGCTCCGCAGAATTGTTCATTCGGCGGATATTTTCAATGGGACGGAACAGCTGCACCTTGCCGTCCGCACGGCGATAGGCTTTGAGGCCCTCGAAGATCTCGGAGCCATAGTGCAGCACGGTGGACGCAGGGTGAAGCGACAGATTGGCAAAAGGAACGATGCGTGCATCGTGCCAACCCTCTTCACGCGAGTAGTCCATCATAAACATGTGGTCGGTGAACAGCTTGCCGAAGCCGAGTGTTGCGGGATCGGGCTTTTCCTTGGGGCAAGTCGTCTTGGTAAAGGTGATCTGCATAGGTTTTCGCCTCCGTTATTCGTAATCGGCACCGAGCTGCATCGCTTTGCGGTTGGCGTCCAGCATATCCGCGCGTTTGGCGGAAATGACCTTGGAAAGCGCCGCATCAACGCTGTCAGAGCCGAAATCGTTAAGCACTTTGAGTGCCTTGCCCAACAGGATCATATTGGCAAGGGTGGGAATACCGTTTTCGCCTGCCATACGGGTGGCGGGAACGTAATACACGGTCACGTCGTCACGGGCGACCTTGCGCTCGATCAAAGACGAGTCCGCAAA
>SVOU01000086.1 GCA_015066215.1 Oscillospiraceae bacterium
CGCCCTGTACACAGATTGTTCCGATAGATTGCTTGTCCATCACACATTACTCCTTTTGTAAATACATAATATATTATATCGACAATATTTTCGCCAAAGCCACGATGAGTGGCATTGTGATCACCGAACAAAGTGTCGTCAACGACACCATATTCACCGACAAAGAGGTATCGGCATCAAACTTGGTGGCAAACATGGTGGTAGCGGCCGCAACGGGTGCGCTGGCGGCGATGACCATCGACACCAACACGTCTCCGCGAACACCGCACAGATACATCCCGCCAAGTGCCACCAGCGGCACAACGACAAGCCGCAACGCCATCGACACAAAAGAACGCCCGTCACGGAAAGCTTGCCGCAGGTCGGTTTTGGACAGAAAATAGCCAATCAGCAACATCGGTAGCGGGGTGTTGAGGTTGCCCAGATGGGTGATGGGTTGTGCCAGCACCTCCGGCAGCTGCCATTGCAGCAGGAATATGATCACACCGACTGTCAAACCTATCACGCCGGGGTTGAGGAGCAATTTTTTGACCGACAGCGATTTTTTGTCACCACTCATCGTCAAAAGTCCCCAACTCCACATGGTCAGGTTAAAAATAGCCACGTACACGGCACCGTAAAATACGCCTTCAGCGCCCAGCACCGCCTTTTGCAAGGGTAGCGCCATATATCCCGCATTGGAGAATACCACCGCAAAGCGTAATACGCGACGGCGTTTATCCACGTCGTTGCGAAACACTACGTCGGCAATCAAAATCGCCAGCACGTGAATGGCTATGGCAGAAGCCAACGCTACCAACAAGCCTTTGATACGCTCGTCGGTCATTTCCTGCTGGAATGAGTGAATGATGACGCAGGGTGTGGCAAAGTACAACACCACGTCCGCCATCACCTTGGACGCTGTTTCGTTAATAATTCCTTTTTTGCCGCAAATAAAGCCAACGCCGATGAGTAAAAACAGGATCAACACCTGTTGTCCCACCGTCAAGAAATCCGTCACGCCATCACCTTCATCGTATAATCTATGTTATTATAGCATAGCCTTTTCAAAAAGTCTACGGTTTATGAGCGGGCTTGCCCACTTTTTTTGCCACCTTTGCGTGTATATGCGCGCTTTCGGTCGCATATAGTGTAGCACTATGAACACGGAGGGAACTGCTATGCTTGCCATGCCCGAAAAGAAACCGTTTTCCGCTTATGCCCTCGCATTTTTTGTTATTTCCACCCTGCTTTTTGGTCTGCTTAGTGCACTGATCGGTGGCTCGGGCGGCTATGAACAACTTGTCGCACCGCCGCTTGCGCCGCCACGCATCCTATTCCCCATTGTCTGGACAATACTTTACATTGCGATGGGGGTTGCCGCCTATTTCGTCTGGCAAACCGACGACGCTGACCGCATCCCGGCTATTCGGCTGTACTACGTACAACTGGCGGTCAACGCCTTGTGGTCGCTGTTTTTCTTCCGCCTTGACTGGCGGCTGTTCGCTTTTTTCTGGATCTTGCTGCTCATCGGGCTGATCGTCGCCACCTGGCAGCGGTTCCGCCGCCTTTCAACGATAGCAGGCTGGTTGCTTGTCCCCTATCTTTTGTGGTGTGTTTTTGCCGCGTATCTCAATTTGGGATATTATCTGCTCAACGCATAAAAAAAGCCCGACCGCAAGCCTTTCGGCTCGGTCGGGCTTTTTTTACGGATTATTCGCAGTCGCCTTCGCAGCAATCGCAGTCGCCATCGCACTCGTCGAGGTCGAACTCCAAATTCTCACCGCAGTTGGGGCAACCGATGCTGCCTTCCAGCAGGGTCTCCTCATCCACAGCAAACTCTTCGCCGCAAGCGGGGCAAGTGATGTCGTAGAAGCCGTCATCCTCGTCCTCGTCTTCGTCTTCGTAATCCTCGTAGTAATCGGTCTCCAGCTCGTCGAGATCCTCATCGATGGCATCCACGTGCTCGGCGATCTCGGTCACGTCATCAGCCAGATCTTCCAGATCCAAAGCCATATCGGACAGCACGTCGATGATGGCATTGAGCAGCTTGCCCTCTTTGGTGGCAGCGTCAATGTCCATACCCTCGGCCAAGCCCTTCAGATAAGCCACTTTTTCAGTAACAGTCATGGTAAAATCCTCCCTTGAAGCAATCATTAGTTGTTGACACGTTCCATATATTCGCCGGTGCGGGTGTCGACACGAATGGTCTCGCCCTCATCGATGAACAACGGCACACGGATCTCCGCGCCGGTTTCCAGCGTGGCGGGTTTGGTGGTGTTGGTGGCGGTGTTGCCCTTGAAGCCGGGATCGGTCTTGGTGACCTGCAGCTCCACGAACGTGGGGGGCTCAACGCCGAACACCTTGCCCTTGTAGGACATAATGCGGCAGACCATATTCTCTTTGACGAACTTGAAGTTGTCGCCCAGCGTGTCCGCGTTGATGGGCATCAGCTCATAGGTCTCGCTGTCCATAAAGTAGTACAGATCGCCGTCGCTGTAAGAATACTCCATCTCCTTGCGCTCCACGAAAGCGGTGGGGAACTTGGCGGTGGGGTTGTAGCTCTTTTCGATCACAGCACCGGTGATGACGTTCTTGGTCTTGGTGCGGACGAAAGCCGCGCCCTTGCCGGGTTTCACGTGCTGGAATTCGACGACCTGCAACACGTTGCCGTCTTCTTCAAAAGTCGCACCGTTGCGAAATTCACCTGCAGAAATCATAGTTCATATCCTCCGTATTTTACTCAATGATATAACAAATATATTGTATAATATTCTTGTCCGTTTTGCAATAGCCAATCGCGGATTTTTTAGAGAATTATCAGTTCTTTGGGCGATTTTGTGAGATTTTCACAGCCATCGGGGGTGACAACTGCCATATCTTCGATGCGGACACCGCCCTCACCGGGGATATAGATACCCGGCTCGACCGTGACGAGGTGTCCCACAGCCAGTCGCATATCTGCGGGTGCAGCGGGTGACAGGCGCGGCATCTCATGGATCTGTACGCCTACACCGTGACCCGTGCCGTGACCGAAGCGGTCACCGTAGCCCGCGGCGGTGATAACATCACGAGCGGCGGCGTCGGCGGCGCGGCACAGCACGTCGGGAGCGATCGTCGCCAGCGAAGCGAGCTGCGCTTTGAGCACGGTGTTGTAGATCTCTCGCTGGCGGTCATTGGGCTCGCCGACGATCACCGTACGCGTCATATCCGAGCAATAGCCGTCCACTTTGGCACCGAAGTCCATCGTGATAAAGTCGCCTTTTTCTATTTTTTTATCGCCGGGGACACCGTGCGGCAACGAGGAGTTGGCACCCGACACCACGATAAATTCAAAAGCAACGCTCTCGGCGCCTTGACGGCGGATCTCAAATTCCAGATCCAGCGCCACTTCGCGCTCGGTGCGACCGATCGCGATGCGCGGCAGGATATAGGCAAAGCCGGCATCGGTCAGGGCTTGCGCGCGACGCACAGCCGCCAACTCCTCTGCCGTTTTTACCATACGCAGACCGCCGATCTCGTCGTCCAGCGTATTGCTGTCGTCAATCGACACGGGTGCCAAGCCTTCTCGCAGGCGGCGCACCTCGCATACGGGCAGTTCTGCTTCGACCAGCGCTGTGGTTACACCGCTTTTTTGCATAAGCTCCAAAAGCAGCGGCAACGCCTTATCGTAGCAAAGCACTTCCATATGCTTGATAGCGTTTTGCGCGGCTTCAATATACCGAGAATCGGTCATAAACCACGCGTTATCTTTGGTCACCAGCACGAAACCGTCGCTGGCGGGAAAACCTGTAAAATAGCGACGGTTGTGTTCCGTCGCGACCAGCGCCGCGGTTTGTCCGTTGGGCAGCCAGTCCTGTAAGCGTTTGACAGCCTGCATATATATTCCTCCTTTTGTTATCGGGAAGCCTGTTTCCACAGTTGCATCATAGCGAGGGCGTCCTCTGCCTGCGTACCCGCCGATTCGCAGATGACCACGGGGGCTAAATTGCGGGCAGCAATCACTTCCATCAGCGGGGCGGGATCAGGGCCAAACACGTCATCGTCAAAGGTAAGATGGCATTTTTCGCCGCCCGCCGTATAGGCGATCTTGGAAAAATGGACGTGGAAGCAGCGACCTCTTTCCTCACCCAAGCGATTTTTGATCGTGTCGATCACCTGCTCAAACGCCGCCGTCGAGTTGACCTCGCCTTGCGTGCGGCTGTTGAGGTGACCGAAATCAATGCAAGGATAAAACCGCTCGTCGACCGTGCACATATCCAGCACTTCGTCGAGATTGCCCAGCTGATTGATCTTGCCCATCGTTTCGGGACAGATATGCACACCTGACAACCCGTTTTCATCCAGCGCAGCCTGTGCGCGCACGAGCGTTTCTTTTGCCAGCGCAGTCGCTTCTTCACGGCTGCGCCCGCCCAAGCCGCCGGGATGCACCACAATGCGGTCACCGCCCATCAGCGACACCGCGCGGGCGCTGTCCAAGATATAGGTAATGCTGTTGTCGCGTTTTTGCGGATCAACAGAGGCGAGCGAGATAAAATAGGGTGCGTGCAAGGACAGTGCAATATCGTGTTCCTTTGCCAAAGCACCCAGCTGCAGCGCACTGTCTACCGACACGCGCACGCCGCGCCCGCACTGATATTCATAGGCAGTAAGTCCCATCTGTGCTAGCCAGGCGGGGGCTTGCAGGGTGGATTTGAAGCCTGCGGCGGCGAAAGATTCGCTGTTGCCCGCAGGACCAAAGCGCGCCGTCATAAGCTGACACCTCGTTTCTTCATATAATGCGCCGTTATCGGGCGTTCAAAATGCCGCTTGAAGCGTACGAAAGCGTTGTCACTGGCAAGGTCCATCGGCATCAACTGCACCGACGGCATACGGCACAGGTTGGCGCCCCAGATATCGGTGAACACCTGATCGCCGATCACCAGACATTGTTTGCAGGCAAGCGACAGACGGCGTGCGGTGCGTACAAAGCCGACAGGCAACGGTTTTGCCGCGGCAGAGGTGAACGCCAAACCTAATTTTTCCGCAAAGGGAGCAACGCGACTGCGGCGTGCATTAGAAACGACGGTCAGAAAAAAGCCGTCGGTCTTGCGATCGGTCAGCCACTTTTTTACATCGTCGGGGACTTCCTGACTATTGTGAGCCGTCAAGGTGTTGTCCACGTCCAAGAACAGGGCTTTAATTCCCCATTCGATCAGTTCCGCTTTGGTGATATCGGTGATACGGCGTTTATACGCCAGCGGTGCAAACCACGCCACAGTTGTGCCTCCTTTCAACAACAAAAAGCGAGCAGAAACTGCTCGCTTTTTTGTCGGATCATTTGAACTTTCTCTTGCGCGCAGCCTCAGATTTTTTCTTACGGCGAACAGAGGGCTTCTCATAATGCTCTCTTTTGCGCACCTCGGCGAGAGTGCCGGCGCGGGCGCAAGACTTCTTCCATCTGCGCAGAGCGCTGTCCAAGCTCTCGTTTTCTTTAACATGTACTTCTGACATTTCTTATTCCCTCCCTCCGCCCAGTTGGCAGGGGTAATATGCTTACAACAAATCAATTATACACCTTTATCCGGTGTTCGTCAAGCCCTTTCTTTTCATATCCGCGCAAAATTTCATTTTCCTTCTACGCAAACATGGTTTAATTGAAAATTCTGACGATTATTGGGGTTTGATGACCAAGTTGACCAGCTTTGCGGGGACGTACAGTTCCTTGACGATCTGCATACCGTCCAGCAATGCCGCGATCTTTTCCTGCTTTTTGACAGCCTCCAAAACGGTTGCGGTGTCGGCGTCGGCGGGGATGGTCAGACGGTCTTTGAGCTTGCCGTTGACCTGCACGGCGATCTCCACGGTAGCGTCCACCGTTTTGCTCTCGTCATAGGTCGGCCAAGCGGCCAGCGAGCAAAGACCTTCGCCGCCCATCTGCTCCCACAGTTCCCCGGAAAGGTGCGGGGCAAACGGACACAGCAGACGTGCCAAAGTCATCAACTCATCCTTGGTCAGCGAGCCGTGGTCATAGATCTGGTTGAGCAGGGTCATCATCGCCGCTACGGCGGTGTTGAACTTCATTTCCTCAATATCGCTGCTCACTTTTTTGATGGTCTTGTGGAAAGCGGATTCCAATTTTGCGGTAACGCCTTCGCCTTTGACCATATCAACAAGACCAGCCATACGGTCGAGGAAGCGTTTGCAGCCTTTGAGGCTGCTCTCGTTCCACGGAGCGGCAGAGCCGTAGTCACCCATAAACAGGATGTAGATACGCAGCGTATCGGCACCGCTCTCTTCCACCACGTCGTTGGGGTCGACGACGTTACCGCGGGATTTACTCATCTTGACGCCATCGGCGCCAAGAATCATACCCTGTGCCGAGCGCTTCTGATAAGGCTCCTTGCAGGGAACAACACCCAGATCATACAGGAAGCGGTGCCAGAAACGGGAATAGATCAAGTGGCGGG
>SVOU01000087.1 GCA_015066215.1 Oscillospiraceae bacterium
CCGGTTATGCCGCCAAACGTATGGAGATCGGTGCGGTTATCGCCGCCGCTCCTGCGGAAAACGTGCGTCGCGAATGCCCCGCCCCCGGCGACGTGGTCGTCCTTTTGGGCGGCAGTACGGGTCGCGACGGCATCGGCGGTGCGACGGGTTCTTCCAAGGCGCACAATATGCAGTCTGTGGAAACCTGCGGTGCTGAGGTGCAAAAGGGTAATGCTCCCGAAGAACGTAAACTACAACGCCTGTTCCGCAACAAAGAAGCCTGCCGTATGATCAAGCGTTGCAACGACTTTGGCGCGGGCGGTGTTTCCGTGGCGATCGGTGAGTTGGCTGACGGCTTGGAGATCGACCTTAACGCCGTTCCCAAGAAGTATGACGGTCTTGACGGCACTGAGCTGGCAATCAGCGAGTCGCAAGAGCGTATGGCCGTGGTTATCGAGCCCGAAAACGTGGCGCGTTTCTTGGAATTGGCAGACACCGAAAACCTGCAAGCCTGCCCTGTGGCGGTCGTTAAGGCTGAGCCGCGTCTGGTGATGAACTGGAACGGCAAGAAGATCGTGGATATCAGCCGCGAGTTCCTCAACTCCAACGGCGCTGATAAACATATCACCATCACCCCCAATAAGCCCGAGCTTTGCAGTCGCGCGATTGAAGATACCTTCACCGCCAACTGTGAAAAGATGGCGACCGACCTCAATATCTGCTCGAAACGCGGCCTTTCGGAGCGTTTTGACTCCACCATCGGCGCGGGTACGGTGCTGATGCCCTTTGGCGGCAAGCACCAGCTCACCCCCATTCAGGCGATGGTGCAAAAGATCTCGGTCGAGAAAAAGCACACCGACGATTGCTCGCTGATGGCGTGGGGCTACAACCCCTTTATCACCGAGAAGAGCCCCTATCACGGCGCCTATCTGGCCGTGGTGGAGTCTGTTTGTAAGCTGATCGCCACAGGTGCCTCTTTCAAAGACGTTTACCTGACCTTCCAGGAGTATTTTGAGCATCCCGGTAAGGACGGTAAGCGTTGGGGCAAGCCGTTGTCGGCGTTGCTCGGCGCGTTCAAAGCGCAGATGGAACTGGGGATCGGCTCTATCGGCGGCAAAGACTCGATGAGCGGTAGCTTTGAGGATCTCGACGTGCCGCCCACGCTGGTGTCCTTTGCGGTCACCACCGAAAAGGTGAAGGATATCGTTTCCCCCGAATTTAAGAAAGCGGGCAACCGTGTCATTTGCGTGGCGCCTGAAGTGGACGAAAATGGGTTACCCAAGACCGAGTCCCTGCTCGCCGTATTTGCGCGTGTGACCGATCTGCTGCGCAGCGGCAAAGCCGTTTCCTGCTATACCCCCGGTATGGGCGGCTTCGGCGAAGCGGTGATGAAGATGGCGTTCGGTAATGGCTTCGGCTTTAAGTTTGCCGACACGCTGACGCTCGATGGCATCTTCGGCTGGAACTACGGCACCTTCCTGTTGGAAGTGACAGAGGATATCGATCCCAAAAACACCATCGGTGTTGTCACCGATGACGGTGCGTTCACCTTTGGCACAGAGTCCGTGCCGATGGCGGATCTGCTCAAGAAATACGAGGACAAGCTCGAAAGCGTTTATTCCTGTAATATCCCCGCAAGTGGCGGCAAAATGGAGAACTTCTCCTATACCGCTACCGAGCGTAAGGCACCCGCTATCAAGGTGGCGCGCCCCAAAGTGCTCATCCCCGCATTCCCCGGCACCAACTGCGAGTTCGACAGTGCCAAAGCGGTGCGTGATGCGGGTGCCGAGCCGGAGATTATGGTTATCAAAAACCTGACCGCCGCCGGTATCCAGCAGTCGGTGGAAAACTTCGCCAAAGCGCTCAAAACCGCGCAGATCGTCTTTATTCCCGGCGGTTTCTCCGGCGGTGATGAGCCTGACGGCAGTGCGAAGTTTATCACCGCCTTCTTCCGCAACGCGGTGATCAAAGAGGGCGTGACCGAATTGCTCGAACAGCGCGACGGTCTGATGTGCGGTATCTGCAACGGTTTCCAAGCGCTTATCAAGCTGGGACTGGTGCCCTACGGTCGCATTATCGATACCGACGAGTCCTGCCCGACGCTGACCTTTAACACCATCGCGCGTCACCAATCCCGTATTGTGCGCACCCGCGTGGCTTCCAACAAGTCCCCGTGGTTGGCGAATACCAACGTTGGTGACATTTACAATGTGCCGATCTCTCACGGCGAAGGTCGTTTCCTGGCGGATGAGAAGTTGATTCTGGAATTGGCGAAAAACGGACAGATTGCCACGCAGTACGTGGATCTTGACGGCAATGCCACGGGCGACGTGCGCTTTAACCCCAACGATTCGCTGTATGCCATTGAGGGTATTACCTCTCCCGACGGTCGCGTATTCGGTAAAATGGGACACAGCGAGCGCATCGGCGACGGCTTGTATAAGAACGTCGAAGGCAACTATAACATTCGTATGTTTGAATCCGCTGTTCAATATTACAAATAAACGGAGGTATTCCCATGGCTTACAAGACCGATATTGAAATTGCACAGGCCTGTCAAATGCGCCCCATCGGCGAGATCGCGGCGGCGGCACACGTTGACGAGCAATATATCGAACCCTACGGTCGATATAAGGCAAAGGTCGATCCTGTACTTCTGAAAGAAACCGATCGTCCCGACGGCAAACTGATTTTGGTGACCGCCATTACACCCACTCCCGCGGGCGAGGGCAAGACCACCACCACGATCGGTTTGGCTGACGGTTTACGCCGTATCGGCAAAGACGTGACCGTGGCTCTGCGTGAGCCTTCCCTTGGCCCTGTGTTCGGCGTCAAGGGTGGTGCCGCAGGCGGTGGCTATGCACAGGTGGTGCCGATGGAGGACATCAACCTGCATTTCACCGGCGACTTCCACGCAATCGGTGCTGCCAACAACCTGTTGGCGGCGATGCTGGATAACCATATCCAGCAAGGTAACGCGTTGGGCATTGACGTGCGCCGCGTGACCTGGAAACGCTGTGTGGATATGAACGACCGCCAATTGCGCTTTATTGTTGACGGTATGGGTGGCAAGGCCAACGGCGTGCCGCGTGAGGACGGCTTTGATATCACCGTTGCCAGCGAAATTATGGCGGTGTTGTGCCTGTCTTCGTCGCTGACCGACCTCAAAGAGCGTCTGTCCCGTATCGTTGTCGGCTACACCTATAATGACGAGCCTGTCACCTGCGGACAGCTCAAAGCGGCGGGCGCGATGACTGCTCTGCTGAAAGAGGCCATCAAACCAAATCTGGTGCAGACCTTGGAAGGTACCCCTGCGTTTGTGCACGGCGGTCCCTTCGCCAATATCGCGCACGGCTGCAACTCGGTGATGGCAACTCGTCTGGCGCTGAAAATGGGTGACTACACCGTGACAGAAGCCGGTTTTGGCGCTGATTTGGGTGCGGAGAAATTCCTTGATATCAAGTGCCGTATGGCGGGTCTGACCCCTGCTGCGGTAGTTGTCGTGGCGACGGTACGCGCGCTGAAAATGCACGGTGGTCGTCCCAAGACTCAGTTGGGTGAGGAGGATATCCCTGCGCTGGAACAGGGTATTCCCAACCTGCTGCGCCACGTGTCCAACATCAAAAACGTCTACCGCCTGCCCTGCGTGGTAGCGGTCAACCGTTTCCCGACCGACACTGACAAGGAGATCGAGTTTATCGTTGAGAAATGCCGTTCTCTGGGCGTCAACACCGTGTTGTCCACCGTGTGGGCAGACGGCGGCAAGGGCGGCGAAGAGCTGGCTCGCGAGGTCGTGCGCCTCTGCGAAGAAGAAAAAGGCGACTTCACCTTCTCTTATGAGCTGGATTGCAGTATCGAAGAGAAGATCGAAGCGGTGGTCAAAAAGGTGTACGGCGGCGACGGCGTCAACTTTATGCCTGCGGCGAAGAAGCAGATCGAGCGTCTGGCCGAGCTGGGCTTTGACCGTATGCCCGTGTGTATCGCCAAAACGCAGTATAGCTTCTCGGATGATCCCACCAAGCTTGGTGCCCCCGAAGGCTTTAACGTGACGGTGAAAAACGTCAAGGTGTCTGCCGGTGCCGGCTTCATCGTGGTGCTGACGGGTGATATTCTGACTATGCCCGGTCTGCCCAAATCCCCTGCGGCAGAGCGCATCGACGTCGATGCCGACGGCCGTATCTCCGGTTTGTTCTGATAAGTCATAGGAAAACGCCCCGTTGCCGTTTGGTAACGGGGCGTTTTTAATTATCAGGGGGTGAATGTGTTATAGGGAGTTTTGAAGTATTGATAATAGGGATAGTTGGGCTCGACAACATCGGTTAGATCGAGATCGGCAACGGGAACAACTTCATTATCGGGTGTAACAAAAGCAATAACTTCTCCAATATAGAGGAAAACCAATTCCTCACCGCGATAGGTTTCCAACAGTTGTGCATAGTACGCAAAACCAAGTCCGCCAAAAGCCAAACCGTAATGCAAGCCTTGCTCATCTTTTGACATTTCTATAATGGCAACCAAGTCTTCACCATTAAAAGCAAGGTAGGTTCTCCAATTGACTGCTACGCTATTGCCACTATCACCTGTTCGAACGGGTGAGTATCCTTTGGTAAAGGTGATGTCGGGAACAGCAACACCACTGATACGCAAATCATTGATAATGGCATCTTTGTGTGATTGTAGAAAAGCATAGCCTTCATTGTCCGAGAGAATGTATTCCTCTCCAATAACAGTTAAATCATCGATGACGTTGATTTTTCCATCGGTACCACCGTCTTGTGAAGGATCATCAATGGGGATGCTGATACTTGATGGCATGAAAATAATTGTTAAGAGGATACACAAGCAAAAGCAAGCCGCCAACAATCCCCACTTGAAAACAGGTTTGATATGCTGTTTTTGACGAGTTGCGCTTGCAATAAGATCGTCGTCAATGTGACCGACAGATAGAGCAATTTTAGGAACGTTCATACATCAATTCCCTCCTTTTGTAGGCAAATTTTCAGTTTTTTGCGAGTTACAAACAGAATGTTTTTTACTTTGCTTTCAGAGAGTGAAAAGCGTACAGCAATGTCGGCAACGGAATCAAAAAAGTAGTATTTGCGGATGAAAATGTCCCGAGCAACGGTCTTTTGTTTACGCAAAAAGCGACTGATGAGTTCACTGACAATCTTTTCATCCATATCGGTGTTAAATCTGTCATCGGGAAGTACCGAAGCCAGTTCATCCAGCGATAAAAGAACCGACGGTGATTGCTTTTCGCGTGCCAAATATGTCAGCTTTTTCAAAGATAGATTGCGTGCAATTTTCGCGGCAAACGCTCCAAAATATTGTGGTTTTGCAGGCGGAATGGCATTCCACAGACCGATATAGGTGTCGTTGACAATCTCTTTCGCATCTTCATCGTCTTGCAAGATATTGTATGCGATACGAAACAGCAGTTTTCCATAGGCGGTTTCTGTCTCGCGAATAGCCTGCTCATCTCTTGCAAAATACAGCTCAATAATGTGGAAGTCGTTCAATGTGCCTCACCCTCCTTTGCATAATCTAAAAGCGCTTTCAACCAATATGTACCTTTTTGGCACGGGTTGGTTTGAATTCTTCAAAAAATAAAGGCTTCGGTCAACGACCGAAGCCTTTTTGCATGATTAGATATATTGCCACAAGTCCTCGTGGGGAGCGGCCATCACCGAACTGGCGGCGAACAGCCCTTGACTGCGGGCATAGTCGGCACCCGATTCCACCGCCGCGACCACGTCGCTGACCGCACCGGTGATCATCACCACGCCTTTACCGCCCATACCGCGGGACAGGCGCAGATCCATAATATCCACTTTTGCGGTCTTGACCGCCGTGTCCGCCGCCTTGATGGCACTGGCACCCGAATAGGTTTCGATAACACCCAACGCACCCTGCGGAGCGGTTTCTTGCACGCCCATGAGCGCATCAATAACCACCTTGTCAATACGCCCCATCGTCGTAGCGTCAATGACGTAGTGCGTATATTTGGCGCGCACGTGTTCCAGTGCGGTCTGCACCGATGCCAACTCACCCGTGATGATCAACTCATATTTGCCGGGGCAGGAGGAATGGGCAGAAATCAAGCGAATATTGGCAGATTTGAGGGCATCGTCACAGGCTTCCACGCCCTTGGAACGGCAGAAATCCATTACCGTTTTCAGTTCCGCATCGGTATCCTGCGCAAAGCGGTTCAGGGAAACGATGACCGGCACACCGTACTTGGCCAGATTGTCCAGATGGGCTTCCAGATTGGGCATACCCTTGACCAGAGCATCCAGATCTTCTCTGGCCAGTTCCTTCTTTTGCACGCCGCCGTTATACTTCAGGGCACGTAC
>SVOU01000088.1 GCA_015066215.1 Oscillospiraceae bacterium
GGGCGGGTGGTCTTTTCCCAACGCACCACCGAGCACCACTGGTTATAGAGTTTCGGCAGGTCGCGGTAAGAATGGATAATATCCTTGTAGTGGTCACAGAACAGCGTTTCGGAGGTGGGGCGCACGCAAAGGCGCTCTTGCAGCTTCTCCTCGCCGCCGTGGGTCACCCACGCCACTTCGGGCGCAAAGCCTTCGACGTGATCCTTTTCCTTTTGCAAAAGACCTTCGGGGATGAACATCGGCATCATCACGTTTTCGTGACCGAGCGCCTTGAAACGGCTGTCGAGATCGTTGCGGATATTCTCCCACAGCGCGGTGCCGTAGGGGCGCACGATCATACAGCCGCGCACGTTGCCATAGTCCGCAAGCTCTGCCTTTTTCACCACGTCGGTGTACCATTTGGCGAAATCTTCGTCCATCGAGGTGATGGCTTCCACCATCTTTTTATTGTCTGCCATAGTCAGTTGTCCTTTCCGCTTGTTGGGCACAATTTTCCAATATAATATCCTATTATAGCAAGGTTTTTTCCCTATTTCAAGGGGTTTGCAAGTTTTTATCCGTCACGCATACTTGGCACGGCGGTGGGCATACTTTTTTGGCAATTATCCCTTGACAAGCGTACAGTTTTGTCTCATAATGGGATGGTAGATTTTGGTCATTTGACCGCAAAAAAGGAGTGCAGATGTATGGAACTCAAAGGCAGCAAAACCGAAATGAATCTGCGCGCCGCTTTCTCGGGCGAGTCCGAGGCGCGCAACAAGTACACCTATTTCGCGAGTGTCGCTCGCAAAGAGGGCTATCAACAGATCGCCGCGATTTTTGAGGAGACCGCCAACAACGAGAAAGAACACGCCAAACTGTGGTTCAAGGAACTCAAAGGTCTGGGCGATACCGCCGAAAACCTGCTCCACGCCGCCGAGGGTGAAAACTACGAGTGGACGGATATGTATGCCACCTTCGCCAAAGAGGCAGAGGAAGAGGGCTTTACCGTGCTGGCGCAGAAATTCCGTATGGTCGCCGCGATTGAAAAGACCCACGAGGAGCGTTATCGCAAACTGCTCTCCAACGTGGAAATGCAAAAGGTGTTCGAAAAGAGCGAGCAGACGATGTGGGAATGCCGCAACTGCGGTCATCTCGTGATGGGCAAAAAAGCTCCCGAGATCTGCCCCGTTTGCGCCCATCCGCAGGCTTATTTCGAAGTCCGCAAGGAAAATTATTAAGTTTCACGCATAAGAAAAGCACCCGCCGTCAGGTGGGTGCTTTTTTGTGTTTTGCAGCAAAATGAGGTTTTGTAAAATGTGTTCTGCAAGGCTCCCTCCGAGAGGGAGCTGTCGAGCGAAAGCGAGACTGAGGGAGCGTGCGTTGTGACAATAGTCCTTCTTAAATGACAGGCTACGCAGGCTCCTTCCGTCACGGCTGCGCCGTGCCACCTCCCTCTCGGAGGGAGGCTTGCGTGACACGGTCGATATGACTGCACACCTCTTGAAAACGTTCGTCTATCTGTTTATTTGTGAAACGAACAACTTTTAAGCCTTGTTTTTCAAGGATTTCCGTGCGAAAGTCGTCCTTTTCCTTTCCGTCTGTCGTGAAATGTTGCGATCCATCGATTTCGACAACCAATTTCGCCTTGTGGCAGTAAAAGTCTACTATAAACTCACCAATCGCTTTTTGCCGTTGAAATCTAACCCTGTATTTTGACAAAAAATCATACCACAAGTGTCTTTCTTGCGGCGTAGCATTTTTGCGCAGATTCTTTGCAAGAGAAACGTTTTTCTCGTTGTAATCAAGCGACATCCGTTTTCCTCCGAGGCGCTATTTATTTACAAATTGCCTGTCAGGTGCATGGTGACGGCGAGGGCGGCGATGGGGGCGGTCTCACACCGCAAAATGCGGGGGCCAAGCGTTGTGCAAATACCGCCCGCCTGTTGCATCGCTGCGACTTCGTCGGGCGCGATGCCGCCTTCGGGTCCCACGAACAGCGACACTTGCTTATCTTCGGGCGAAAGCAAGGTATCGAGCGTTTGACCGCCGCCTTCGTACAGGACGAGCAGTTTTTCCGACGCCATGCGTTTGAGCGCGGCGGCAAAGGTGATGGGGCGTTCAACGGTGGGGATCACACCCCGCTCCGACTGCCCTGCGGCTTCTGCCGCGATGCGTTGCCAGCGCTCCTGCTTTTTGGCGGCGGCGGTGGCATCTAATTTCACGATACTGCGCGAGGTGACCACGGGCACCACCGCAGATACGCCCAGCTCGACCGCTTTTTGGATCACCCATTCGAGCTTATCCGCTTTGGGCAGTCCCATATACAGCGTCACCTTGGTTGTCGGCTCGGTGCGGTTGGGGGCGGACGCGTCCACCGCCAGTTGCACGTTATCGCCGTCAAAGCCGACGATACGGCAGGTGTGGTCGGTGCCAAGCCCGTCACAGACGGTCAAGGTCTCCCCCACCTGCATTCTGAGCGAGCGGCGAATATGCGCCCCGTCCGCGCCGTCCAACACGGCGGTGGGCGGGGTTATATTTTTGAAAAAGCGCGGCATAGCGTCACCTCCGTTGGCAAGTAAGGCACACCCAACCGCCGTGTGCGCGGCGGGCGGTGACCGTAAAGCCTGCGGCGGCGAGCGCGGGCAGTACGTCCTGCTCGCGCGTGTCGATGATGCCCGACACGATATAGACGCCGCCCGTTTTGAGCAGCGGCACCACCGCAGGCGACAGCGCGATGATAGCATCCGCCACGATGTTGGCGACCACGATATCATATTGCTCTGTCACGTCGGTGGCAAGGTCGCCCTCGCGGGCGGTGAATTTGGGCGGCACAAAGCCGTTGAGCGCGCCGTTTTCCAATGCGGTCTTGACCGCCAAGGGGTCAATGTCGATCCCGTCGGCTTTGGCGGCACCGAGCAGCAAGGCGGCGATGGACAAAATGCCGCTGCCGCAGCCCACGTCCAAAAGCGTCGTCTGCTCTGTGACATATTGCTCCAAAGTTTCCAGCACCAACCGTGTGGTATCGTGACCGCCCGTGCCAAATGCCAGACCGGGGTCAATGGACAGCACCGCGCGATCGTTTTGCTCGCCCGCTTCCTCCCACGTGGGGCAGATAAGCAGTTTTTCACCCACGGGCAGGGGCTTGAAATATTTTTTCCAGTTGTTCGCCCAGTCGGTTTCCGACACGGTGTTTTGCACCACGGTGCAGGTAATGCGTGCCGCGGCAAACCGCTCGGTCAAAAACGCCACCGCCTCGGCGGGGTTTTCGTCGGGGTCGATATACAGGTGCAAGATCGCTTCGGCGCGATTTTTTTGCAACAGCTCCTCGTCGATGAGGTCAATATGCGCGATCTCGCGCGCACCCTCTTCCAGATCGCTGTAATCCTCGATATACAGCCCGTACGGCACGACCATATTGGCGATATCCGCCGCGCGCTCGGCATCGGCGGCGGGCACTTTCAGTTGCAGTTCTACCCAGTCCATATCCATTCTCCTTATAAAATCCAAAAGGCGACAAACGCCGCCTTTTGTGGTATTGGTTATTGCGGCAGGCGCAAGCCCGTTTTGTCCGCCAAGAAGCCCGACAGGTGGGCAAAGATCTCGTCACAGCCGCCGACACGGTTGCTCTCGATATTGAGCGGCATCACGGGATCGTGCACCGACAAGCGTAAAAGCAGCCAGCCGTCGCCCTCGTCTTCGCCAAAGGAGATACGCACGCCTTCGCGGCTGTCGTCTGCCACCGCCCAGCCGCGCGCGTTGGCATATTTTTCCAGATCGGTGAGGATATCGTTGCCATAGGCGGCGAAATCCTCCCGCGTGATGTCAAAGCGCAGCTCTTTGGTCTCGGCAGGCTCGGGCAACGACGCGATCACGTCGGTCAGGTTGCGACCGCGCTCGCGCAGTTTCGCCATCAAAATGATAATTTTGGTGATGAGATACGCGCCGTCGTCCAGGAAATAGTTATCCATCAAGGCGGCGTGACCCGAGGTTTCGATCGCCAAGGGGCTGACGATACCCGCGTTATTGAGCCGCACCGCTTCGCCGATGACGTTTTTATAGCCGCGCTTGAAGCGGCAATGTCTGCCGCCGAGGGTGGTTTCGATAAAGGTTTTGAGCCCGTCGGACGTCACCGAGTCGGTGACGACGGTGCCGCCGGGATATTTTTCCAGCGCGATATACGCCGCGAGCGCGATCAGGCGGTTGCGGTTGATCTCCAAGCCGTGGTTATCCACGCAACCCGCACGGTCGACGTCGGTGTCAAAGATGACACCCAGATCTGCCGCGGCGCGCAAGGTGGCGGCGGACACAGACGCCATCGCGTCTTTATCTTCGGGGTTGGGGATGTGGTTGGGGAAGCTGCCGTCGGGGTCGAGGAACTGGCTGCCCGTGACGTCGGCGCCCAAGGGTTCCAGCACCTTGGTGGCATAAAAGCCGCCGACGCCGTTGCCCGCGTCCACCACGATATGGGTGCCCGCGAGGGGATATTCATAATCCGCCGCATTGACCTCTTCGCAGATCATCTTACGCAGACGGGCGGCGTAGGTGTTCATATATTTTTCGGTTTTCAGCTTGCCGTTTTGACGCGGCAGGCGTTTGCCTTCGGCGGCGATAGCCAATATCTCGGTAATCTGTGCGCCTTCCAAGCCGCCCGAGGGCAGGAAAAATTTGAGACCGTTGCGATAATAGGGATGGTGGCTGGCGGTGATCTGCACCGCGCCGTCGCAGTCAAGATCCACCGTCGTCATAAACATAGCGGGGGTGGACGCAAGCCCGCAATCGATCACCTTGATGCCGGCATCGCACAGCGCGTTCACGATGGCGTCACGCATACGCGGACCCGACAAGCGGCTGTCACGACCGACCGACACGGTCAGTTCATCGGGCTGTTTTTCGGTTTTTTCACAAAGCCACACGGCAAAGGCCGCACCAATCTGTTCGACCACCTCATCGGTCAGGTCGACCTGCTCGCCGTTGGGGCCGTCGAGCGCCACACCGCGAATATCGGTACCGCTTTTCAGATGTTTCCAATCCATAAAAAAGACGTCCTTTCTGCCGCGAAAAACGGCGGAACATAGCACAATACGGGGATAGTATACCAAAAACGTCGACGGTTTGCAATATTTTCCCGCAAATTCGTGGTAGGTTTGGGAAACTATTATAGATGATAGGGGGCGTTTTTATGCAATGTATATGCACGGAAGGCTTGGCGCGGCGGTATCAGGTGGGCGAGCATCAGGTGGATGCGCTCAAAAACGCCACTTTTTCGGTAGATGTGGGCGAATGGGTGGCGGTGATCGGCAAAAGCGGTTCGGGCAAAACTACGCTGATGCATCTGCTCGGGTGTTTGGATACCCCCACGGCGGGGCGGTATCGGCTGATGGGGCAGGACGTGGCGGGGCTTTCTGCCGATAAATTATCGGCGGTGCGCAATCGGCAGATCGGGTTTGTGTTTCAAAGCTTCAACCTGCTTCCCACCCTGACCGCCGAGGAAAACGTGCGGTTACCGCTGCAATATCGCGGCGTGTCGCAAGCCGAACAGCGGCAAAAAGCGCGGGCGGCGCTCGAAGCGGTGGGGCTTGCTGACCGTATGGGACATCGTCCGCGGCAGTTATCGGGCGGTCAGCAACAGCGCGTGGCGATCGCCCGCGCGCTCGCGGCGCGCCCGCAGTTGTTGCTGGCAGACGAGCCGACGGGCAACCTGGATACGGCGGCGGGCGAAGCGGTGATGGCGTTGCTCAAGCGGTTTCACACGGACGGCGGCACGGTGGTCATCATCACCCACGATCCCGCCATCGCCGCCGCGTCGCCGCGCAGGCTCACGATGCAGGACGGCGTGCTGACGGAAGGTTGATGGGATACGTGGCGGGATGTCGAGGACGCCGTCCCCTACGATCACGATTTTTACCTACAAATCACGGTTTTTAAGTTCTGCTCCCGTGTTTGCCATTAAAAAAACACCGCCGTGTGGCGGTGCTTTTTGCAATAGTTATCATTCTTTGCTATGCCCGCTGTGCATTGAGCCGAGCAGGCGGTTGATCTCCTCGGAAAAGGTCTGGATGTCCTGAAACTCACGATAGACCGAGGCGAAACGCACGTATGCCACCTGATCGATCTTGCGCAGTTTTTCCATCGCATATTCACCGATGCGCGCAGACGGCACCTCGGCTTCCAGCGAGTTTTGCAGTTGGGCTTCGATCTCGTCCACCGCTTTTTCCAGCACCGCCATCGAGATGGGGCGTTTGACGCAGGCGCGCAGCAGCGCGTTCATCAGCTTTTCGCGGTTGAACATCTCGCGGGAATTGTCGCGCTTGACCACCACGATG
>SVOU01000089.1 GCA_015066215.1 Oscillospiraceae bacterium
ACACCTCTTGAGCGATCAGCAAGCGCGTCGCTTCCTTTTCGGCGTCCGTTTCACCACCTATCGTACTGGGGGACATAATGATCTTCCACACCAGCTGCGACTCGGCCAGAATATGCCCATTGGCATCAAAAATGGTGCCGCGGCTGGGGGTGATGGTGGTATCGCTGAGCTGCTGGTCGGTGGCGCGCTGCTGCCACAGATCGGTTTCAATCAGTTGCAACTTACCCAGTTTCACGATACCCGCACCAAAAAACAGTACGCAAATGATAACAAGAACGGCTATGGACCGCTTCCACATCTGCTTGGTCGGCACCTTGCCGCTCTTATTCGACTTTTTCTCCACACCGTTCACCTCACAGTCGATTGATTCAAGAAACAAAAGCGAGAGTTGTGATAGTCTTATCCCAACTCTCGAATCGCAGCGGTCGACAGTTTTGTTTTCACGTCACCGCACGTCTTATATTATCCTTATGCATCAGCACCGAAAAAATGCGCAACACTGTTCCAAAGATCCTCCCACCAGGAGGTTTCCTCGACAGGGGCTTCGGTCGTATCGTTATTGTCCACCGAAAAATAATCGATCTGCACCGATTCTATCTGCTGCATACCGTGGGATTTGGCATATTCCTCCACCTGTTCATTGGAGGTTTGTGCCGCAAGGTTGTGTGCGAGCGACTTGCCCTCGCTCTCCAGGATCGCCAGCTCGTTTTCCAGATCCGCAACCGTTTGGTTCATTTCGGTCAGCTGCACCTGACTGACGATCAGCATTCCCAAGGCGCATATTACCAGCGCCGCTGCAAAAAACACGGCGACCGTGTTAAGCACCGCCTGCGCACGCGCGCGTTTGCGATTAGCCTTGACTTGCTTTTTGTTGGGCGCAATATTGGTGATTTTTGCTTTGCGAGGCTCAAACAGTGACAGATCATACGCCTGAGAACCGTTTTGTTCCGTCATTTCGCCCATCTCCTTTCAAAGTCTTAATAGCGCTCGTGTAGTTTTTCTATACAGCGCAGCCGCGCGCTGCGACTGCGGGGGTTGCTTTCCAATTCTTCGGGGGTAGCTTCTGCGGGGTGGCGCAACACCAACTGGCCTGCAGGGGTGCGTCCGCAGACGCAAACAGGAAAATCAGGCGGGCAAACACAGCCCTTACGCCACTCGTTGAACCGCACCTTGACCAATCTGTCTTCCAGCGAGTGGAAGGTGATGATTGCCAAGCGACCGCCCACCTTCAAGCGGTCAAACGCCACGTCCAGCGCTTCGTCCAGCGCTTCCAGCTCGCCGTTGACGGCAATACGCAACGCCTGAAACACGCGGCGCGCGGGATGTCCGTCGCGGCGTGCCGCCGCAGGGACGGCTGCGCTGATGAGTTCTGCCAATTCCAGCGTCGTGGTAATCGGTGCCGTTTCGCGCTGACGCACGATCTTGCGTGCAATCTGGCGGGAGAATTTTTCTTCGCCAAACGCAAAGAATATCTGTGCCAGTTTTTGTTCATCCCACGTGTTGACGATATCCGCCGCCGTGAGCCCTTCTTGGCTCATCCGCATATCCAGCGGCGCGTCTGCGTGATAGGAAAAGCCACGCTCGGCAGTATCCAGTTGGTGAGAAGAAACGCCGATATCCAGCAAAATGCCGTCCACGCCGTCAATCTCCAATTCGTCAAGCACGTCGCCCATACGCCGAAAGTTGCGGCGCACAACGGTGGCAGGTAAGCCTTCCAGTCGGCGCGACGCCTCTTTTATTGCGTCAGGATCTTGATCCAAGGCGATCAAGCGACCCGTCGTCAACCGCGACGCGATCGCAAAGGAATGTCCCCCACCGCCCGCGGTACCGTCCAGATAGACGCCGTCAGGCTTCACGGAAAGCGCCGACAGGGTTTGTTCCAACAAAACGGGGCGGTGATACACAGCATTTTCAGGCATAACCGCCCACTCCCTTTCAAGTATTATCAGAAGCCGAGTGCCGCAAATTCCGCTTCCGCTTCCTCGGCGGTCATCTCGCCCATATCCGCCTCATAATCAGCGGGGTTCCAGATTTCCGCACGGTTGCCGGCACCAATCACCAACGCCGCCTTTTCCAAGCCGGCATATTCAAGCAGGTGACGCGGCAACAAAATGCGTCCTTGTGCGTCCACTTGTACGTCGGCGGCGTTGGACGCCAGATAACGCTGCAAGCGGCGCGCCTTGGTCATCGGCACGTTAGCAAAGCCGGCGACCAGATTGTTCCATTCCTCTTGCGAGTAGAGGCACACGCAGTGATCCATCACCGCCGCCGCCACAAAGCACTCTCCCAACTTATCCCGCAGCTTCGCGGGAACAAACACGCGGCCCTTGGCATCAATGGCGTGTTCATATCGACCGGTCAAGCCCCATTCCATCATGCCGAGCCGCTCCTTTCTTACAAATACATTCGCCGCACAGCTTTTTTCGCGGCATTCGGTGGAAAACTCTGTGGAAAGTGTTGAAAACTCACCACTTTTCACCATTTTGATATGGTTTCGCGCCACAATCCACCACTTATACGCTCATTATACAGCAAGAGCCGCAAAAAAGCAAGTGTTGATTGCGAAAATTCTTTGCTTTTTTCGCAAAAAATATCCGCCAATTTTTGACAAATCTACCAATAAAAAACAGGTCGCTTCTTCAAGCGACCTGAGCGTTTTTCGTTTGCTTTTTTTCGTTTGGAAAGAGCGTGCACACCGCTCCGTTGCACAGGAGTCCTATCACGCCGCCATCTACGCCGGCAGGCTGTTTGAGACATAAGTTCCACACCACCGTCGCCGTAAAACCTGCCGCCATCCCCCACCAAAATCCCTTTGGCGAAAGCGACCAGCCCGCAAACGCCGCCGCCAGCGGGGCTAACAGCAGCGGACACCAAAACGCATAGGCGGTCATCAAAATCGAAAACACGTCTTCGAGCAGCAGCGCCATCAGCACCCCCACCATCCCCGTGGCGACATTGGCGAGCCGCATCCCCCAAAGCTGTTGCCTTTGGGTCAGCGGATACCACGGCGTCACGCCGTCCGCAATCAGCCCAATGGTGGCGCTGTTGAGAAAGCTGTCGGACGCCGACAAAAGTATCGACACCATCGCCGCCATCACCAACCCGCGCACCCCCACAGGTAACACGGCGCGTATAAGGGCGGGCATCGCCTGTGCGCTGTCGGGCGTCACTTTGAGTGCAAAAGCAACCAAGCCGATCAGTCCCGTCATCACGAAAAACGGCGCCGAAAACAGCCCGCTCCACAGCGTGCCTTTGGCGGTTGCCGCGGCGTTTTGCCCTACCAGCAGCCGTTGCGTATACGGCGGTGCCAACGCCTCGCCCAGCGCCATCGCCAAAAACATAGACACAAACGCCGCGGGCGTCAAGGTGTTGAGCGGATTGAGATAGGCGGGCGGCACCGCGTCCCAAAGGGCACCCCAACCGCCGCAGGCACGCACGCCCGCAAACAGTAAGAGCGGCATTCCGACCGCCATCAGCACAAACTGCAAAATATCCGCCACGATCACCGATTGTAAGCCGCCAAAGGTGGTATAGGCAAGCACCACCGCCGCGCCGACCAGCACGCCCGTCGTCGGTGACAGCCCCGTCAACTGATGCAGCACGACCCCCATCGTTTCCATCTGCGCGCCCACAACACCCGCACAACACAAAAAGGACAGCCACCCCGTCACGATGCGTGCGGGGCGCCCATACATCCGTTCCATCACGCCGCCGACGGTGGAAACGCCGACAAATTTCCCCACACCCGGCACCAGCTTGCGGGCGATATAGATCATCGAAAGGCTGAACCCCAAAAGCGCGCAGGTGGTGCCGATACCCGACGAAAATGCCGCCGCGGCGTTGCCTGACGAATAGCCGCCGCCGACGTAGGATGCGGAAAGCGTGGCGAATATCACCCACGGGCCGTAGGTTTTCTCTCCCGCCGCGAAGCTTTCGCCGCTTTTGACGCGTCTGCCGCTCCACAGCGCCATACCCGCCAGCAACGCTACGTATCCCACCACAATCGCGCCGTCTGTGACCGCTTGCCAGTTCATCCGCTCTCCCCTTTCGCACCCATCACCTTTTGCCGCATAGGCTATCATAGGAGGGTTTTTGCACCCTGCTTTCATCATACGAAAAGGAGAGAAAAAGTATGAGTACATTTTATCCGTTGTCCCGCTTGCCCGTGGGGCAAACGGGTGTTATACGACGCATCGCCGTTGACGGTAGCTTGCGACGGCGATTGCAGGATCTTGGTTTATTATGTGGGCGCACCGTCGTCTGTCTGCACCGTGCACCGTGGGGCGGTCCCACCGCTTATGGGGTTTGCAACACCGTTTTGGGGTTGCGTCAAAACGATGCCGCGCGCATTTTTATCGAGTCCGAAGGAGGGGATGCCCCATGAAGTCGAGTGCCTGCGTCGACGGCGTGATTGCTTTGGCAGGCAACCCCAACGTGGGCAAAAGCACCCTGTTCAACGCCCTCACGGGGCTGCATCAACACACAGGCAACTGGGCAGGCAAGACCGTCTGTCAAGCCGAAGGCATTTGCCGCTTTCAAGACAAACAATACCGTTTGGTCGACCTGCCGGGGATGTACTCTCTCTATACCCGTTCAAAAGAAGAGGTCTGCGCGGCAGATTTTCTGGAAAACAGCGATTTATTAGCCACCGTCGTCGTCTGTGACGCTACCTGCTTGGAGCGCACGCTGTTTTTGGCGTTACAGATCGCCGAGCGCACGCCGCGCGTCGTCGTCTGTATCAACCTGCTGGATGAAGCACGCAAAAAGGGAATTATCATTGATACCGCGCTGCTTTCCAAACGACTGGGGCTACCCGTCGTCGGCGTTTGCGCGCGTAAAAAGCAAGGCTTTGACCGCCTGTTCGCAGCGGTACAGACACAGTCCGCCGCCGAGCGCATCTCCTGTATCGCGCCGCGCAGCGCGGTGATAGAAAACGCGCTGTCACGCCTGACGGCTATCGGGTATAGCCGCGGCGCCGCTTCTCGTCTGCTGGCAGAGGACGCGCCGACGCTTGCCGCGGCACAGGCGGCGGTCACTTATTGCACCGCACGCGGTGTCACCGCCGCCGAGCGCGCCGACGCCGAGGTGACCTCTATTGCCCGTGCCGCCCGCGCGTTATGCGCCGAAGCCGTCACCGTCGGCGATGATATACGCAAAAACCGTGACCGCCGCATCGACCGCGTGGTGTTAGGCAAATATACCGCGTTGCCGCTAATGCTGTTATTATTTTGCCTGCTGTTTTGGATCACCGTCAGCGGCGCCAACCGCCCGTCGCGATGGCTGTCATCAGGGCTGTTCGCCTTGGAAACGCCTCTTTGGAACGGACTCACCGATATCGGTTTGCCGATCGCTTTTGCCGACGCACTCGTCTACGGCGTTTTTCGCGTGGTAGCTTGGGTGGTATCGGTGATGCTGCCGCCGATGGCGATATTTTTCCCGCTGTTCACGCTGCTGGAGGATTTCGGCTATCTGCCGCGCATCGCGTTGTCGCTGGACGGCGGATTTCGCAGAGCCGGCACCTGCGGCAAGCAGGCGCTCACGATGTGCATGGGATGCGGTTGCAACGCCGCGGGTGTCACAGGCTGTCGCATCATCGATTCGCCGCGCGAGCGGGCGATTGCGGTGGTGACCAACGCTTTTATCCCCTGCAACGGGCGCTATCCCCTGCTGATCGCGCTGTCTTCTATGCTGTTTGCGGGCGTCGCCGCGTGGTCAGGATTGCAAGCCGCCGTCACGCTGACGCTGCTGATCGTGCTGTGCGTAGCACTCACCTTGTTGGTGTCCCGCCTGTTGTCACACACCCTTTTCCGAGGACTTTCTTCTTCGTTTGTGCTCGAACTGCCCCCCTATCGCACGCCGCAGGTCGGCCGCGTGCTGGTGCGGTCGCTGCTTGACCGCACGCTGTTTGTGCTGGGACGCGCCGTAGCCGTCGCCGCCCCCGCAGGGCTGCTCATCTGGCTTGCCGCCAACATCTCCGTCGGCGACAGTACCCTATTGCTCGCCGCCGCTGAGTTTTTGGAGCCTGTCGGCACCTTTTTCGGCTTGGACGGCGTGATTTTGCTGGCGTTTATTTTCGGTTTTCCCGCCAACGAGCTGGTGATACCGCTGATGGCGATGATGTATATGTCGTCGGGCACCTTGTCCGAGGTGGGTGATACCGCCGTTTTGCGCGGTTTGTTTATCCAAAACGGTTGGACAACGCTCACCGTGCTCAACACCATCATTTTTTGCCTGTTTCATTGGCCTTGCTCGACCACCTGCATCACCGTGTGGAAAGAGACGCGCAGTG
>SVOU01000090.1 GCA_015066215.1 Oscillospiraceae bacterium
CCATTCTGATTTGTACGGTGAGCGGTATTATCTACGGTGCCGCAGCCGATGTGGCGGTGTGCTGGTGGCGCGTGGCGTTGCTGGCGGGCATTGCTTCGCCCATATCTGTGATGGGCGACCTGTTCGCCTCGGTCATCAAGCGCCAAAACGATATCAAAGACTACGGCAACCTGTTCCCCGGACACGGCGGCGTTATGGACCGTTTTGACAGCGTGATTTTTGTGGCGCCGCTGGTTTGGGTGGCCATTAACTGGTTGCCCCTCATTGGTTAAGGAGGTCACTATGGACATTCCCCGCAGACGCGTGGCGATACTCGGCTCAACCGGCTCTATCGGCGTGCAGGCTTTGCAGGTCGCCAAACGGTTAGACCTACCCGTGGTGGCGCTCACCGCCAACCGACAGGTTGAGCAAATCGAGGCGCAAGCGCGTGCCTTTTCGCCCAAAGTGGTCGCGATGATGGACCCCGCCGCGGCGGCAACGCTCAAAACGCGCCTCGCCGACACCGATATACAGGTGCTGAGCGGTATGGACGGTCTGTTGGAGATCGCGCGCCGCGATGACGTAGATATCGTGCTGACCGCTGTCGTGGGTATGGTGGGGCTTTTGCCCACCTTGGCGGCTATTGAGGCGGGTCACGATATCGCCCTTGCCAACAAGGAAACCTTGGTGGCGGGCGGCACGCTGGTGACAGAGGCCGCCAAACGCAAAGGTGTAAAGCTCCTGCCCGTGGACAGTGAGCATTCTGCCATTTTCCAGTGTTTGCAGGGGCGCCCGCCCGAGCAAACCGCTGAGCGGTTGATACTGACGGCGTCGGGCGGTCCGTTTTTTGGGCGCACCAAAGAGGAATTGGCACAGGTGACGGTGAAGCAGGCACTCAATCACCCCAACTGGAAGATGGGTGCCAAGATCACCATCGATTCCGCCACGATGATGAACAAGGGACTGGAACTGATCGAAGCCCGCTGGCTGTTCGATACACCGCCCGAAAATATCGATATCGTGGTGCATCGCGAAAGCATCGTGCACTCGCTGATCAAATATGTTGACGGCTCGGTGATCGCGCAACTCGGCATGCCCGATATGCGCATTCCGATTCAATATGCGCTGACCTATCCTGCGCGCGTGACATCTGACGTGCCGACGCTGGATCTGGCACAGTGGGGGAAACTGACCTTCTTCGCCCCTGATGACGAGGCATTTCCCGCGATGCAGCTTTGCCGCACCGCTATTCAAAAAGGCGGTCTGTATCCGGCGGCACTCAACGGTGCCAACGAGCAGGCGGTGGCGTTGTTCCTGGATGGAAAAATTTCCTTTGCAGATATCTCTCGCTTGATTGCGGGAACTCTGACCCTAACCTTGCCCGCTTGTCAAGCGGTAGAGGATGTTCTGGCCGCCGACGCTGTCGGTCGTCAATGGGTCAAAGAACATTGTTGATAACTAAATGAGGTGAGCCTTTGGCAGTTGTTATTTCTACCGTCTTAAAGATCTTGGCGGCTATCGTGGTGTTTGGCATCATTATCCTGGTGCACGAATTCGGTCATTTTATCGTGGCAAGAATGATGAAGGTGCGCGTGATCGAGTTTGCCATCGGTATGGGTCCGCGCTTGCTCAAATGGGGCAAAAAAGATACCACTTACAGCCTGCGCCTGTTTCCCTTAGGTGGCTTTTGCTCAATGGAAGGAGAGGACGAGGGCGCACCAACCCCCAGCGCGCTGGGCGGTCACGCCGATACCGACGGCGAAGAAGCCCTTTTGCCGTCGGAGGATACTGAGGAGATAGCTGCGCAAGAGCCCGTTATCTTGCCGCCCGACACTTCGCGTTCCTTCGCCCACAAAAAGGTGTGGCAGCGCATTCTTATCGTGATCGCGGGCGCGTTTATGAACCTGCTGTTGGGTTTTATCCTCATCCTTTGCTACAACCTCTTTTGCACGTCGGGCGACTATGTGCTGGCGCATTTGAGCTGTACCACCACTATCGCCACGGTGGGTGAAGAGTTTGATACACCGCTGAAACCCGGTGACACCATTGTAAAAATGGACGGTGAGCGGCTGTATTCCTATATGGACTTTGTCACCTTCCTGCAAACGGACGAGGACGGCAAGTTTGACGTGCTTGTCGAGCGTCCGCAGGCTGACGGCACCAAATCTGAGCAGCTTTTGGAGGACGTGGACTTTTATCTGACCACCGACGAAGAAACGGGTCTGCGCTATCTTGATTATGAGATGCAGTTTTACGTATATCTGCCGACCGCGGGCACTATCGTACAGCAGACGGCAAAACAGGAGTTTTCTATTCTTGTCTACACGGTACGCAGTCTCAAATATATGCTGCAAGGCAAATACGGACTCAACGACCTGTCGGGTCCCGTCGGGACGATCGACATTATCGGTGATGCGGTGCAAAACGCCGTGACGGAAGAAGACCGCTCTGTCGGCATCGGCTTCCTGTTGTTCTTGGTGGCGTTGCTCACCATCAACATCGGTGTGGTCAACATTTTGCCGTTGCCCGCTTTGGACGGCGGACGCCTGCTGTTCTTGATTTGGGAAGGCATCACACGCCGTCCCGTCCCGCCAAAATATGAAGGTATCGTGCACCTTGTCGGTATGATCTTGCTGGTGCTTTTGTCTATTGTTATCGCATTCAGCGACGTGCTGAAAATATTCGGATAAGGAGTAAACGCTGTGAAACGCAGAGAGTGCAAAACCGTATACGTGGGCGGCATCGCTATGGGTGGCAACGCCCTCATCAGCGTGCAATCTATGCTCAACGTGCCGGCCTTTGATGTAGCAGGCAACGTGGCGCAAGCCAAGGAATTGGCGGCGGCAGGCTGCGATATCGTGCGCGTGGCGGTGCCGAACAAGGATGCGGTGCAGCTCATTGATGCGATCAAAACAGCGGTAGATATTCCCGTCGTGGCGGATATCCATTTCGACCACACGCTGGCGCTGGAATGTGTGGCGGCGGGAGTGGATAAGATTCGCATCAACCCCGGTAATATCGGCGGCGAAGAGAACGTACGCCAAGTGGCGACCGCCTGCCGCCAAAAGGGGATCCCGATCCGTATCGGTGTCAACAGCGGCTCTCTTGAAAAGGAGATTTTGGAAAAATACGGACACCCCACCGCCGAGGCGATGCGTGACAGCGCGCTGTATCACGCTTCCTTGCTGGAAAAATATGATTTTGACGATATTGTGATCTCGATAAAATCCTCTCACGTGCCGACGATGGTGCGCGCCTATGAACTGGTGGCGGATGCCTGTCCGTATCCGCTGCATCTGGGCGTGACGGAGGCGGGAACGGCGCGTATGGGTATGCTCAAATCCGCCGCTGGCATCGGTGCGGTGCTGTTGCGGGGGATAGGGGACACCATCCGTGTGTCGCTGACCGCTTCTCCCGTGGAGGAAGTATACGCAGGCTTTGACCTGTTGCAGGCGTTGGAACTGCGCCGAAATGGTGCACAACTGATATCCTGTCCCACCTGCGGTCGTACCGCCGTGGATCTCATCGGTATGGCCGAGCAGGTGGAAAAACGTCTGCGCGACGTCAAAAAGCCTATTACCGTTGCGGTGATGGGGTGTATCGTCAACGGTCCCGGCGAGGCGCGCGAAGCGGACGTGGGACTTGCGGGCGGCAAGGGCAAGGTAGCTCTGTTCAAAAAGGGACAGATTTTGCGCACGGTGGATGAAAAAAATGCCGTGGAAGAATTGATGAAAGAAATTGAAACGCTTTGATGTTAGGAGTGCCTTTTGGTGAATGAGATGATGGAATTTGGCGTAGTATTCGGTAGATATATCACCGACGCGACCAAATGGCAGAATGTGAAGATATCTGAATTAAAAATTGAACAGCAAACCCGCACGATGTCCTTTGCTTTGTATAGCGACAGCTTTATTGGCTATGACGATATGACAAAACTGGAACACCAACTGGCGCAAGCGTTGCAACTGAACGTGGTGCATGTTGCGCCGCATTTTCCTGCCAATCAGCTGACCGAAGCGGTATTTCCCACATTGGTGGCTTATCTGCGCCGCCGTTGCGTGGCGGTCAACGGCACCTTTGACGGCTCCGTCTGCCGCATTGAGGGGGATGCTATGAATATTTCCCTTTCCCACGGCGGCAAGGATTTGTTGGAAACAACAGGCACCGTAAAGGAACTGGAACGCTTGGTGCGGGATATGTTTGGCGTTGTTTTGCACGTGGTCATCGGCGGTGAAACGCAGGTAAAAACCGATAGCGAAAGCTATCGTGCGCTGATGGCGCAGGCAGAAAAAGAAGCGGAAGCTCGGCGCCAAGAAGCGGCAAAGGCGGCATCCGTTGCCGCCGCCGAAAAGAAAAAGCCGCGCAAGGTCGATACGTCCAAGCCCAGCGAGGACGGTCTGCCTATCTATATGAAATCGATGCAAATGTTGTTCGGCAACACGATCAAAGAAGCGCCCCGCCCTCTCAAAGGCTTGCCTGTCGGCGACGGGAACGTCACCGTGTGGGGTGAGGTGTTCGGCTATGAAGAACGCCAGTTCCGCGATGGTAAGATCGTGCGCCACAACTTCAATATTACCGACCAGACCGACTCCATCTGCGTATCCGTGCGTGTGGATATGACGCGCACGTGGGACAAAGATAAGCGTGAAGGCTTGGCCGATTTTAAAAACGGTCTTTGCGTGTTGATGAGCGGTACGTATAATTTTGACGAATTTACCAAGGAAAACGTGTTCAACCCGCGCGCGATCGCGCTTGTCAGCCGCTATATGCGGCAGGACAACGCGCCGCAAAAGCGTGTGGAGCTACATATGCACACCAAAATGTCGCAAATGGACGCTGTCGGAGATACCAAAGCGTTGATAGCGCGCGCTGCGGCGTGGGGGCACAAAGCGATTGCCATCACCGATCATGGTGTTGTGCAGGCATTTCCTGATGCGATGAATGCGGTGGAAAAGATCCGCAAAAACGGACAGGATTTCAAGATTCTTTATGGCGTGGAGGCCTATTATGTCGATGACCGCGCGCGCGTGGTGGACGGTATGGTGGACGCCTCTTTTGACGATGAGTTTATCATATTCGATACCGAAACAACGGGACTCAACAACAAGACTGAACGCCTGACCGAAATCGGTGCCGTGCGTCTTAAAAACGGGGAAGTGGTGGACGAGTTTGACACTTTTGTCAACGCCGGCAAACCCATTCCGCCGAAAATCACCGAGCTGACGGGTATCACCGACGCTATGGTGGCAGATGCGCCCAATGAAAAAGAAGCGCTGGAACTGTTCAAAGCATTTTGCGGCGACACCAAAGTGCTGGTCGCACACAACGCCGCTTTTGACGCGGGCTTTATGCGTGCCACCGCCAAACGCACGGGCGTGGACTACACTTACACCCACATCGATACGGTGGCGATCTGCCGCAATCTGTATCCCAAGCTGCGCAACCATAAGCTTGATACGGTGGCATCCTATTTGAAACTGCCGCCGTTTAATCACCACCGCGCGTGTGACGATGCGCGTACGCTGGCGATGGTATTTCGTCAGTTGCTCAAAGATATGCGCACCGACCGCGGTATTTCTGCCGTGGGACAGATCAACGAGGCGATTTCGGGCGTTGATCCCAAAAAGCCGCCCTATCACCTTATCATTCTGGCGCAAAATGCGGTGGGACTCAAAAACCTCTATCGCTTGATCTCGTGGTCGCACCTGCATAACTTCTATAAAAAGCCGCGCATCACCCGCAGTAAGCTGTTGGAGCATCGCGAGGGATTGCTGCTCGGCAGTGCCTGTGAGCAGGGCGAACTGTTTGAGGCTGTCAAAGACGGAAAGCCGTTTGAACAGCTTTGTGATATGGCAAAGTTCTTTGACTTTCTCGAAATTCAACCGCTGGGCAACAACGCGTTTATGCTGCGCCCGCAAAAGGGCAAAAACGGCGAAATGTTGCCGCCGCCTGTCGGTTCTGAGGAGGAACTCAAAGACTTCAACCGCACCATCGTCAAATTGGGCGAAGCGGTGAACATCCCCGTTTGCGCCACCTGCGACGTGCACTTCCTTGACCCCGAGGACGAGGTCTATCGCCGCATATTACAAGCAGGACAGGGATATAACGATGCTGATATGCAAGCGCCCCTCTATTTGCGCACCACCGACGAAATGCTGGCAGAGTTTGACTATCTCGGCGAACAAAAAGCCTTTGAGGTGGTGGTCGAAAACCCCAACCGCATTGCCGATATGGTGGAAAACATCCGCCCGATTCCCGAGGGCAACT
>SVOU01000091.1 GCA_015066215.1 Oscillospiraceae bacterium
TTATTTTTTGGGTTCTTGGTGTTTTTATACCTCATTCTATACCTTTTTCGAAAAAGTCAAAAATCCCCAAAAACCCTGTAAAATAAAGGATTTTTAAAACTCTTGGTGAATACTTGACACGTGGAGACGACCTTGGTCGTGTGGTTATACCGAAAGAGATTCGTAGGACTATGCGCATCCGCGAGGGAGACCCGCTCGAGATCTTCACCAACACCGACGGGGAAGTCGTGTTCAAAAAATACTCCCCCATCGGAGAATTGTCGCCGTTTGCCATCCAATATGCCGACGTATTATCCCGCGCGACGGCTTTGCCTGTGCTCATTTGCGATCGCGATCACGTGGTCGCGTGTGCCGGTGCACCACGCAAGGATTTTGCCGAGCGGCGTATTTCTCGCGCGCTGGAGGATTGGCTCGAGGGGCGACAGCTACTCGTAGCACGCGCCGGCGAGCGCGAGCGTTTACAGCCTGTGGAGGGCATTGACCGCTATGCCTCGGTGGCGGCGCCCATTTTGACTGCAGGAGATATTGTGGGGGCGGTGTGCTTGCTGCTTCCCGAAACGGGGGCGATCCCCTCCGAGGGGGACGTCAAGCTCATTCAGGTCGCCGCCACCTTTTTGGGCAAGCAAATGGAAGAATAAACAAAAAGTGCGTCTTATAAAAAGACGCACTTTTTTACGTTGTTTTAAGATTTTTCAGCGGATTCCACCGTCCGCGCCACCAATAGGTCAAAAACAGCACGAACAGCAGTACGTTGTGGGCGATCATACACCCCCACGCGGCAATCAAGCCGCCGTCGAGCATCTGCGTGCAGACCAGCGTGCCGACGATACGCACGCCCCACATACCGATGATATTGAACACAAACGGCATGCTCGTTTTGCCCGCGCCTTGCAAAATGCCCTCGATGATGATAGACACACCGTAGATCGGCTCGGACAACGCCACCATTTGCAAAACCACTGCGCCCAAGGCTATCACGGCGGTACTCTCTGTGAACAGACGCATCATTGACGGGGCAAAGGCGAACAGCAGACCGCCTGACAGTATCATCAGCCCGACTTCTATCCACAAGATCACGCGGGTGAAATCCCGCATTTTTTGGGGATCTTTCGCGCCGATGGCATTACCCGACAAGGTGGCCGCGGCGGCTTGCATACCATAGCCCGGGACATAAAACGCCGATTCCACCGTGTTGGCGATGGTATGGGCGGCGGTGGCGACTTCGCCCAGCGCGTTGATCATAGACGCAAACGCGACGTAGCCGAGCGAGGTGCCGAAGCGTTGGAGCATATTGGGCAGTGCCACTTTGAGGCAAGGTTTGAGCACCTGCGGGTCGGGTTTGATGGAAAAGCCTTTGGGAGACACTTTTGTATGCCGCCACAAAGCTATCGTGATGACCACGCCGCCCACGGCAAAGGCGACGGCACTCGCGGCGGCGGCACCAAGCACGCCCCAGTCTGCGCCCCATATCATCCATTGTCGCCCGAACAGGTCAACTTCACGCACGGGATAGATGAGCAGGAAGTTGAGCACGACGTTGATGATATTGACCAAAAGCCCTACCAGCATCGGGGTTTTGGTATCCCCTGCCGCGCGCAGGACGGTGCCGAACACGATCGAGGCGGTGCGCGGCAGCATCGGGAGATACAGGATAAAGAAATACCAGCGCGACAGCTCCTGTGCGGCGGGGTCGACCTGCATCCAGACGGGAACGTAGCCACTCAAAGACAGGGTGACGGCGGTAAACAGCGTGCCAAGCACCAGCACGACCAGCACCGCCTGTGCGGATGCACTGCGTGCTTTTTGGTGTTCGCCTGCGCCGCAGGCGCGGGAGATATACGCCAAAAAGCCGATACCCATCGCAGAAATAGAGCTGTTGACCAGCCAACCGACGGTGGTGGTTGAGCCGACGGCGGCGGTGGCGGTGGTGCCAAGCGAGCCGACCATCGCGGTATCGATATATTGCACAGCGGTGTGCATCATTTGTTCGATCATCGTCGGCCATGCCAGCGCCAGCACCACAGGGAGCAGGCTCCAGCGGTTTTTGAGCCCTAACATCTGTTGCACGCCTTCTTTCGTTAAAAATACTACCTGACTACTATACGCAAAATGGGGGATCTTGTCAAGATTTGCCGGTGGCTTTGAGCAAGGTAAGTGCGTGCAAAACGGTGAGCAACGTCACGCCCACGTCTGCGAATACTGCCAGCCACAAAGGCGCAAAACCAAACAGGGCGGCCACCAGCACTGCCGCCTTCATCAGCAGTGCAAACGCTACGTTTACGCGCACCGTACGCATAATGCGGCGGCATAGGCGAATACTTTGCGGCAACTGGGTCAGTCGGTCTGCCATCAGCACCGCGTCTGCCGCTTCCCACGCGGCGGCAGCACTTTGTCCCATAGCCACGCCGACGTCTGCGAGCGCCAACACGGGCGCATCGTTGATGCCGTCGCCCACGAACACGGTGGTGCCCGCCTTTGCGCGAAACGCTTGCAGTGCGGTCTGTTTATCCGCGGGGAGCAGGTCGGCGTGCACGTCGTCAATGCCGAGCTGCGCCGCCACGGGCGCAGCGGCAGCTGCGCTATCACCTGTGAGCATACACACCTTTGTGATGCCTAAGGCTTTGAGCTGTGCCAGCGCGTCGGCGGCTTCGGATCGGCAGACATTTTCCAGCGTAAACGCCGCCGCTTCTTTGCCGTCCACCGCCAGCCACAAAGTGGCGTTTGCGGTGATAGGCTTGATGCCGTGGGCATTAAGCAGGCGGCGATTACCGCACAGCACAGTCTTGCCGTCCCACTTGGCGACTACGCCGAAACCCGCCTGCTCTTGCAGATCGCAAAGCGGCAAGGGCGGCGTATCGGCGGCTTCGGCGCGCAAGGCGGATGCCAACGGATGCGCGGAATGGGCTTCCAAAGCCGCAAGCAGACCTTTGGCGGTGGTTTCATCTATATGCCACGTGCGGTCGGTGACGGTAAACTGTTCGGTGGTGAGCGTACCGGTTTTGTCCAGCGCCACGCCCTTGACCGCCGCCAGTGCTTCCACATAGCGACCGCCTTTGAGCAAGATGCCCTGTTTTGACGCCGCGCCGATGCCGACGAAAATGCTCAGCGGCACCGATATGACTAGCGCGCAGGGGCAGCCCGCCACCAAAAACGCCAGACCGCGATAAAGCCACGTGACGAAGTCCTGACCGAGCAAGGTGGGTAACAGGGTGACAAGCAGGGCCGCCGCCAGAATGAGCGGCGTATACCAGTTGGCAAAACGGGTGATAAACCGTTGCGCGCGGCTTTTTTGCGCTGCTGCATCGGACACCATATCCACGATGCGGGCGGCGGCAGATTGCGCCGCAGGGGCTGTGGCACGCATCGTCAGCATACCGTCGAGGTTGACAAACCCCGACAGCACTTCGTCGCCCGCCGTCGCGGGGCGCGGAACACTTTCCCCCGTCAGCGCGGCAGTATCCAGCGCAGACGCGCCCGACAGGACCACGCCGTCCGCCGCAATACGGCTGTGCGGCGGGATCTGCAGTATATCGCCGACCGCAATTGCGTCGGCGCGGATGGTTTCGGTTGTACCGTCAGGCAAAAGGCGGACGGCTTCTTCGGGGCGTATTGCCGCCAGCGCTTGCACCTCGCGGCGCGAGCGGTCGGACGCAATCTCTTCCAGCATTTCGCCGAGGGTGAACAAAATCAGCACCAGCGCACCCTCACGGTATTCGCCGATCGCAAGCGCGGACGGTACCGCGAGCAGTAAGAGGGTATTTTCTCCCACGCGGCGGTCGCGCCATTCGCCAAAGGCAGCGCGCACGACCGCTATGCCCAGCGGCAAAACGGCAAGCGCACAGGCGGCCGCCGTCCACCACGAAAGCGGTATCGGCAACCACGATGCGCCCCATAAAAGGGCAGACGCCAATAATAGCCACCGCGTGTGGTCACCGTGGGCGTGATCGTGTCCACAGCCACAGGCATCGTGGGCGTGTGTATGTTCGTGGCAACCGCACCCACAGGTGTGGTCATCGTCGTGATGACGCTCATGTTCGTGGCAGCCGCAACCGCAACTGTGTTCGTGATGATGTGCCATCAGTCCACCTCCTCAACGTGGGACAGTCCCAGTTGCAAAATATGCTGTACGTGGTCATCGTCCAGCGCATAGACGGCGCTGCGCCCTTCCTTGCGAAAGCGCACCAAGCGCGCCTGTCGCAACACGCGCAGTTGATGTGACACCGCCGACTGCTCCATTTGCAGTAGTTCTGCCAGATGTCCCACGCACATCTCCCCCACCGACAACGCCCACAAAATACGCACACGGGTGGGGTCGCCAAAGGTTTTGAAGGCGTCTGCCAACCTTGCCAGCGTGGCGGCGGCGGGCATTTGACTTTGCGCCGCGTGGACGGTCTGTTCGTGTTTTGCGGGTGAGCCGCAGATCGTGTTCATAACAGCACCTCATTTATATGAATATCTGTTCATATATTCATATTATACCCCAAGCGCCGGTTTGTCAAGCGGAAAAGTCAGGTTTTTTGCGGCAATTTTACAGGCAAAAAAAACAACAGGACGGCGGATGCCGTCCTGTTGGGTGCCCTTCTGGCCGCTCCGTCTTGTGACGGTTTCCGAGGGCAGGCTGTCAGTTTTCGGGCGTCTTAACCTCTTTGCCGATGACGGCAACGGGGTCAACGCAGGTGCCGTTTTCCCGCATTTCGAGGTGCAAGTGCGCTTCCTCAAGCAATTCGCAGGGAACCAGCGACAAGGTGCCGATGCTCTCCCCCGTTTTGACGGTATCGTCGGCTTTGAGTCCTTTGCGCGGTGTGACGCCGCAATAGGTGCTTTCGAGGTCGGTGCCGTGGCGGATGCGGATAACCCAACCCCACAGGGTGTCCTCTTTCACCGAGATGACCGTACCGTCGGCGACACTGCGCACCGAATCGCCGATTTTTCCTACAAAATCAGCGCCGTTGTGGGTGCGCCAGTCCCCCATCGTGCGGTTATAGACAGGGGTGTCGGAAAAGGGGGCAAGCAGGGTATTGCTCAACGGCAATACGAATAAATCCGGCTCTGTCGGGCGGGTGGTTTGCGTCGTCGTGGTGGTGCGGTCATTCGTCACGCCCGTCACCTTGTCGTCGACAGCGCCGAACGGTTTGGTGGTGGTTGTGGTGGATTTGGTGGTGGACGGTGTGTCGGGCGTTTTGGCAAACAGCTTATCCCGAAAAGTATAGACGGCAACGGTGCAAACGGCGACCAGACAGATAGCGACTGCCACGGTAAAGCCGCGCCCTAAACGCCGCGTTTTACGAAACATAGCGAAAACCTCCGTTTCACGATTGGTACGCCGATAGTGTTGCCGCTTTGGGTGGCGTTTATGCCGTTTCTTTGTATTTTGACGCAAAAAAATCGGCTCTTCCTTGCGGAAAAGCCGATAGGTTTTTGGTTTTCAGGTGTAGATATGCTCGTAGATGCCGCCGGGGATAAATTCCCGCATCAGCGAGGTGGCGGGAACGGCCTCGGGATCGACGGGTGCCGCTTTTTGCAGCGATTCCAGTGCCGCGTGGACGATGGGATCGTCAAGCACCTCTTGTTCGGCACCCTCCAGCGTTTTTTGGGTGAACTGTTTCATCAGACCCAGTTCAAACTCGTGAAAGGTGTCAAAGGCGAAGTCGGCGGTGTGGCGAAACGGATAGAGATATTTGTCCTCCCCCGCGATCACGCCGCGCCACATACCCAAGGTGCGCGCAGGGGACGCGCCGCGATAGAGATGGTCGCGCGTCAGGCGGCGGAGAAAGCGCAGCTTGCGCCCCGAAATGATACGCACGCCGTTTTCGTTGATATTGGACGACACGCTGATAAACAGGCGGAAAATGCGCTCTTTCGGCAAGCCCTCGATCAGGCGGGGATTGAGCGCGTGCAATCCCTCGATAATGGCAAAGCCGCCCACGGGCACGTTTACCGTTTCGCCGTCGGGAATACTGCGCGCACAGGTGAAATCATAGTGCGGGATGGTGCAGGTAACGCCTGCGACGATGCTGTCGATGGTATCGTGGATCTTCTCCACCTGCAACGAGTCGACACATTCCAGATCGGGCGTGCCGTCCGGATTGCGCGGATAGGCAGGGTCGCTTGCGTCGCGGTAAAAATGGTCAAGCGAAATGACTTCGGCGGGATGTCCCAAAGCCGAAAACCGATCCGCCAGCATATTGGCGGTGGTGGTTTTGCCCGAGCCGCTGGGACCCGCCAGCAAAATCACGCGGCGCTCG
>SVOU01000003.1 GCA_015066215.1 Oscillospiraceae bacterium
GGTCCCGCAGGTATGGCGGCGGCTGTGGCCGCGTTTGACAGCGGTGTAACCGACGTGGTCATCCTCGACCGCGAGGAGCAGCTCGGCGGCATCTTGCGCCAGTGTATCCACAACGGCTTCGGTCTGCACAAGCTCGGCGAAGAGCTGACAGGCCCCGAATACGCCGCCCACTATGCCGCCCTTGTCAAGGAACGCGGCATCAGGGTCTATACCGAAACCACCGTCACCAACCTGACCGCCGACCGCGTCGTGACGGCGCGAAGTCGCGACGGACTTGTGAAAATACAAGCGGGTGCTGTGATATTGGCCATGGGCTGTCGTGAGCGTAGCCGCGGCGCGCTCAATATCAGCGGCAGCCGCCCCGCAGGCGTGTATAGCGCCGGCACCGCCCAAAAGCTCATCAACATAGACGGCTATATGGTGGGCAAACGCGCCGTCATTCTCGGCTCGGGCGACATCGGGCTGATTATGGCGCGCCGCCTTTCTTGGGAAGGCGCCAAAGTGGAAGCGGTGTGCGAGTTGTTGCCGTATTCGGGCGGATTGACCCGCAACATCGTGCAGTGCCTTGAGGATTTTGATATTCCGCTGTATCTCAGCACCACCGTGGTGAAAATTCACGGTGACAAGCGTGTGGAAGGTGTCACGGTGGCACAGGTGGACGAAAACCGCCGCCCCATTCCCGACACCGCGCGCTATATCCCCTGTGATACGATTTTGTTGTCGGTGGGACTGATTCCCGAAAACGAACTCACCCGTGCGGCGGGCATCCCGATAGACCCCGTCACGGGCGGCGCGGTGGTGGACGAGCAACGCCAGACCGCCGTCAAAGGTATTTTCGCCTGCGGCAACGTGTTGCAGGTGCACGATCTGGTAGACTATGTGTCCGACGAAGCCGAGTTGGCGGGCGTCGGTGCCGCTGATTTTGTCAAAGGAACGCTTGCCGCTGAAAAAACGGTCAAAACCGCCGCGGGCAACGGCGTGCGCTACGTCCTGCCGCAAACGGTCAGTTGTGACGGCGACGCCGTGTCGCTCTTTTTCCGCGTGAGCGAGCCGAGCGGCAAAGCGCGCCTGACGGTGCGATGCGGCGATGCGGTGCTGGCGACCAAAACCGCCTTGCGTACCGCCCCCGGTGAGATGGAAAAGATAACCCTCAAAAAAGGTGTGACGGCGGGACTTGCCGCCGACGCTTGTCTGACGGTGGAAAGAGAGGTGCTGTGATGAGCCGCCAACTGACTTGTATCCTCTGTCCGCGCGGCTGTGCGCTGACCGTGCAAGAAGCGGACGGCGCGTGGCAGGTGACAGGCAACGCCTGTCCCCGCGGCGCACGCTATGGCATCGAGGAATGCACCAACCCCACCCGCACCGTTACCAGTATCGTGCGCGTGAAAAACCGCGATACGATGCTCAGCGTCAAAACCGCCCACCCCGTGGCGAAAAAGGATACCTTCGAGGTCATCCGCTTCTTGCGCGGACAGCAAGTGTCTGCCCCCATCAAAGTGGGACAGGAACTGTTCCCCGACGTCTGCGGCAGTCCCATTGTCGCGACGAAAGACGTGGAATAAAGCAAAAAGATGCACGAAATGTTCGTGCATCTTTATTATATCTCAGCAAATTATGCGGCGCAGTACGCAAAAGCGGGGAAATTATTTTATAACCAAAAAGGATAGACGTAGCATGTCTTATGCCCTAAAATGACTTTGCGAAGAAAATCCACCCGAATTTCTTCGGATGGATCATTTTGCTTTATTACGGTACGCCGAGGACGTCACGCGCTGCAACGCACGCTACAGGGTGAAAAAACGCACCTCTTTTTGTGATGGTTGGAGTATAATCTTGTTTGTTGTATGTATGTCTCTACGCTTTGGGCTTGTGAATAGTGCGATAGAAGCCGGGGGACTGTCCGTAACGTTTTTTGAAAGCTTTGTTAAAATAACTCACCGTGTCAAAGCCGGAAAAAACGGCTACATCCGTAATTGGGTTATCGGTGGTTTTCAGGAGAATACAAGCATGATTTAATCGTTTTTCCAAAACATAGCTGGAAAACGGCATCTTCATGGTTTCACTGAACAGTTTCGAAAAATAATTTTTGCTCATATGAACCATATCTGCCATCTCCTCCAGAGAAAGGTGCTCCCAATAATGGGCGTTGATATGGTCTACAACACGGATCACCGCGTGATGGTGGTTTTGTGAGCTATTAGAATAATTATGTTCAAATCGCTTTTCGGACTCATAATAACGGTAGACGATTCCCAACAATTTCATCAGATCTGTTTTAATGAACATTCTGTAACCGGGGTCTTTTTGCGTCCATTCTTTCTCAATGTTCAAAATAATAGGAACAAGTTCCTTTGCCACAGGCTCATCAGCTCGGAGAAACGGACGGTCACTTTCCCCCCGTTCAAAAAAAGCCTTCAAAAAAGAATAATCTATTTGGTTGCCATTCCATACCAGGTCAGCATTAAAAACGATTACTTTCAGAAAAAGGTTTTCTTCGTTGTAAGCCATGTGATATTCATGATTGTTGATAATGTAAATATCACCGGGGTGAAGCTCATATTTTTGATTGTTGTAGAGATAGTAACCTTTTCCGCTGACAATGTAGTTGACCTCAAGGCTATCGTGTTTATGGACGTAGGGATTGTCAGAAAGTGCATCAGACTGTCCATGGGCATCATAAATGGCAAAGGGAAATTCGCTGCTTTTAATGACATTTTCTGCTTTATGTATCATTTTTTTGCGCCTCCCTGTGAAATGCCTTGCCGATATTTTACACCAAAACGGAAGCAGATGCAACTTTTCGTTCACAAATCATATATTTGTTCAATTAATTGATAGGAAAGGTCAAGTTTTTTTCTTGTTATGTTGTTAAAATAACGACATTGGAATTTTTTATATTAAAAAATCAGTATGCAATCGGTGTTTGGAATGGCGGGAAAGTGAGGGTTACCATGAAATTAGTATATCAGGAAAACTGGGATAAGATCAAGGAACGATTGACACTGCTTTGGGACAATGAGATTTTGGATCGTCCCGTTGTTTCTGTGCGGTGCCTGAGAGACAAAAACAACCCGTACGGAAATCCCAACCTTAAAGTACCCAAGACATCAAAAGAGTATTATCTGGATGTTGCGTGTATGATAGAAAGAAATTTGGATGTCATCGAAAAAACGTATTTCGGCGGCGATGCCTATCCCGTTATTTTCCCCGGTTGGGGTTGTGGAGGACATTCCAAGTATTTACAATCATGGGAAATGTATGAAAAACACACGCATTACACACCCCACACCATTTGGATGGATCCGGTGATTGATGAATACAGTGATTTTGATTTTCATTTCGATAGGAACAATCCTGTTTTTCAGGCCGAATTGCAGAGCATGCAATATCTTGCCGAAGAAAGCAAGGGTAGATATATGGTAGCCATGCCGGACAATTGCGGCAGCTTCGACGGCTTGGGGAATTTGCGAAACAATGAAGATTTGATTGTGGATCTTATGGATCAGCCTGAAGAAGTAAAAATGGCCAGCGGTAAGTTGGTGGATGCTTTAATCCGGAGCGGAGACGAATTGTTCGAGGCGGTTCGGCGGGCTTGCGACGGCGGTTCTGCGCATGGATGGATGGGGACATGGTCTCCGGGCAAACACATGCAGTTGCAGTGTGACCTATCCGTTATGATCTCACCGGCTATGTATCAGGAGTTTATTCTGGAAGAAATTGAGAGAACCACGGCTTGGCTAGATCATTCCATTTACCATTTGGACGGCATTGAACAAGCCCGCTTTTTGGACTTTTTATTGTCTGTTAAAAAGTTGAACATGATCCAGTGGACCCAGGTGGAAGGTCAACCCGATGTCACACAAAATTTCCATCACATCCGGAGAATTCAAAAAGCCGGAAAAGGCGTTGTGCTGATCATCGATAAGTGCCAGTTGGAGGCTGTTCTTGATAATACATCTCCTAATGGGCGGATGTTGATTGTTAACGGTGCTGATGATCCACAAGAGGCTGATGCCATCGTTGATTATGTCGCAAAGCATAGTTTTCAAAGGAAGCTTTATTGAAAATGTTGGATGCAGGTTGTGTGTGATCCTATCATTCTATCCTAATGGATGTATGATACGCGCACAGTGCTATTTGATAAATACTTAGTGACGATGTGATAGATACGGGAAGCCGCGTTTTACACACAAAAAAGACAGAGCAGATTTTCTGCTCTGTCTTTTTATTTTTATTGTGCTTCTTTCGGCGGGAGCATCGTCAAGCCGATGCGTTTTTTCGCGACGTCGACGCTGATGACCCACACCTTGATGATATCGCCGACTTTCAGCACCTCGGACGGGTGCTTGATAAAGCGGTTGGTGATGCGGGAGATATGCACCAGTCCGTCCTGATGCACGCCGATGTCCACAAACGCGCCAAAGTCAATGACGTTGCGCACCGTGCCGGTCAACTCCATACCCGCTTTGAGGTCTTCCATACCCATAATATCCACCCGCAGCAAAGGCGGCGGCAGTTCATCACGCGGGTCACGCCCCGGCTTTTGCAGCTCGTCGAGCATATCCTTGAGGGTCGGTTCGCCAACACCCAACTTTTCCGCCAAAGCGGCAAGTCCCAACTGCTCGGCACGGCTTTTCAGCACCGCCGCACCGCCACAGGCGAGCTCCTGCTCGGTCAAGCCGCATAAAGCCAACAGCTTTTTGGCGGCGTCATAGCTTTCGGGGTGAACCGCGGTGTTGTCAAGCAATTCGCGGCTTTCGGGCACGCGCAAAAAGCCTGCACACTGCTCGAACGCCTTAGGTCCCAGCTTCGGCACCTTTTTGAGCGCGTTGCGGTTGGCAAATGCGCCGTTTTCCTGACGGTAGGTGACGATATTTTTCGCCACCGCCGCACTGACACCCGCCACGCGGGAGAGAAGCGGCGCGGACGCGGTATTGAGGTCAACACCCACGCCGTTGACGCAACCCTCGACCACACCGTCGAGCGCTTCTGACAACTGCTTTTGCGGCATATCGTGCTGATATTGTCCCACGCCGATGGCCTTGGGGTCAATTTTCACCAGCTCCGACAGCGGATCTTGCAGACGGCGGGCAATCGACACCGCTGAACGCAAGGATACGTCATAATCGGGAAACTCCTCCGCCGCCAGCTTGGACGCGGAGTAAACGGACGCGCCCGCTTCGCTGACCACCATATAGGAAAGCCCGCTGTCCAGTTCGCGGATGACCTCGGCGGCAAACACTTCCGTTTCGTGCGAAGCGGTGCCGTTGCCGATAGCAAACACCGTCACGCCGTGCTTTTTCACCAAGCCTTTGATAAAGGTTTTCGCCTGCTCCACCTTGTTGTGGGGCGGCACGGCATAGATCACACCCGTGTCCAGCACCTTGCCGGTGCCGTCCACCACCGCCACCTTGCAGCCCGTGCGATAACCGGGGTCAAGCCCCAGCACCACGCGGTTTTTAAGCGGCGGTTGCATCAAAAGCTGACGCAGGTTGACCGAAAACACCTTGATGGCGTCGGTGGACGCCTTGTCGGTCAGCTCGTTGCGCAGCTCGCGTTCGAGAGCGGGGAACAGCAGGCGATCGTACGCATCCTCCATCGCCTCGCGTACCTGTGCGGCGCAGGCGTTATCCGCGTGCAGATGAATACTGCCGAGAATGGTCATCGCCCGCGCGCGGTCAAAGGTGACGGCGACTTTGAGGATTTCTTCCCGTTCGCCGCGGTTGACCGCCAACACGCGATGCCCTGCAATCTTGCAAAGCGGCTCGGCAAAATCCGCATACATCTCATAAACGCCCAGATCCTCGGCGGCACCCTTGGCGGTCAGCTTGCCGTGTGCCATACACACCACGCGCAAGCGCTTGCGCGCCCCCGCATCGTCGGAAACGCGCTCGGCGAGAATATCCCGTGCGCCCGCCAAAGCCTCTTCGACCGACGGCACTTCCTTTTCCTCGTCCACAAACGCCGCCGCCAAAGTGAGCGGATCGTCATCCGTTTGAGCATAAATAGCGTCTGCCAGCGGCTCCAACCCCTTTGCCTTTGCCACCGACGCGCGCGTTTTGCGTTTGGGGCGGAAGGGGCGGTAAAGGTCCTCGATTTCGGTGAGCGTCACCGCGGCATCGAGCGCCAGTTCCCACTCGGGGGTGGCGGCACCCTGTTCAATGACGGCGGCGCGCACCTTTTCGCGCTGCTCGTCTAGATTGCGCAGGTAAGTCAGCCGCTCAAACAACTCGCGCAAGATCTGATCGTCCAGCGACCCCGTCATCTCCTTGCGATAACGCGCGATAAAGGGAATGGTGTTACCGTCGTCGATCAGCTGCACCGTGTTGGCGACCTGATTCGGCCGCAGGTGGAACTCCTGTTCCAGCGTTTTTAAGATATCCATACTGCCTCCTATGTTAGGGTTTATCTACTGTCAAAGTCCCAGCCGCCGTGCCAGATGCAGCACCAGCGCCTGTGTTTTCGCGTCGGGAAGTTTGCCCTGCTCGACCCATTGGATCGCGGTGGCAAGCGGCACGCGCTCCACTTCCAAAAACTCATCCTCGTCGGGGCTTTGCGCTCCAAAGGACAGGTCGGTGGCGATAAACAGATGCAACACCTCGTCGGTGTAGCCCACGCTCGGAAAAAGTTCTCCGACCTTTTCGAGCGTGCCGCACGCGCCCGTTTCCTCTTGCAGCTCACGCCGTGCGCAGTCAAAGGGATCTTCGCCCTTGTTTAGCTTGCCCGCGGGCAGCTCGGTGAGTATCTGCCCGTACGGATAGCGAAACTGCCGCACAAACAAAAGCTCTTGGGCATCGGTCAGCGCGGCAATACACACGCCGCCCGAATGGCGCACTACCTCACGCAGAGCGGTCTGCCCGTCGGGCAGACGCACCGTGTCCACCTGTAAGGTGAGAATGCGCCCTTCATATTTGTTTTCGCCCGCAAGGCGGACTTCGTCAAGATTCATAGCGGACAACTCCTTTGTCATATATACCAATATGCGGTAAGAAAGAAGGGGTTTTCGTGGAACGTATCGTGATCCCGACGCCCGCCGACAGCGGCGCGGTGCGGGGGTTTATCGGAGCATTAAGACGGCGGTATCGGTTTTTGGAGAGTTTTCCCATCGGCGCATCCGTCTGCGGGCGGGAACTGTTTTGTCTGCGGCTGGGGCAAGGGGATGAGCGGGTGCTGTTTGCCGCCGCATTTCACGCACAGGAATGGCTCACGTCACTGCTTTTGTTACGCTTTTGCGAGGATATGTGCGCCGCGCTGGCGGGTGACGGTATGCTCGCCGACATTCCCTTTGCGCGGGGGCTTTGCGGGCGCAGTATCTATATGATCCCGCAGATGAACCCCGACGGGGTGGATATCGCGATACACGGCGCGCAAACGGCGGGGATATACGCCGCCAAAGTGCGCGCGCTCGGCGGTGATACCTATGGGGTGTGGTCGGCCAACGCGCGCGGCGTAGACTTAAACCACAACTATGACGCGGGCTGGGACGCATTGGCAGCGGCGGAAACTGCCGCGGGCATCACAGGCCCCGCCCCACGCCAATGGCGCGGGCCATATCCCGCGAGCGAGCCCGAAACCAAAGCGCTGATCGCCCTGTGCGCGCGGGTGCGGTTTCGCCACGTGATCGCGCTACACTCACAGGGAGAGGAGATCTATTGGCAATACGGCGACAACACCCCCGACCAATCCCACCTGATGGCAAAGATCATGGGGGCGTGCAGTGGCTATACGGTCGCCCAGCCGACGGGGCTTGCGTCCCACGGCGGCTTTAAGGATTGGTTTATCCAGACCACGGGCAGAGCGGGCTTTACGTGGGAATGCGGCAAGGGAGAAAATCCCCTGCCGCAAGAAGATTTGGAGCCGATCTATGCGCGTATGCAGGAAATGATGGCGCTGTCTGCGCTGATGTAAATCAGTCCTGCGGCGGCAGCGGTGCCTTTTTGCGCCTGAGAAATTTAGGCAGCGGCAGCGTGCCCGCTTGCAGCATAAAATTGAGCTGTGCGCCGAGCAACAGGATATACATACACGCGTAAAGCCACAAAATCAGCACCACCACGGCGGTCAGACTGCCGTAAAGGTTGGCGTAGTTGCCGAAATGCTCGATGTAAAAAGAAAACAGGCGGGAAAAGCCCAACCAGCCGACGGCGCTGATAAATGCCCCCGGCAATTCCGCCCACAAGGTGCTTTGGCGACGCGGCAAAAAGCGGTAGAGCAGTAAGAAAAATACCACCAGCAGCCCACCGCCGACGAGATTGCGCCAATCCAGCACGCCCCACGTGATGGAGCGCAACTGGGGAAACAGCTGCAACAGCCAGTTGGCAATGTTGTCGCCAAACACCAGCACGCCCAACGCCGCCAGCAAAAATACCATAAATAACAAGGTGAACACGATGGAAGTCAGCCGCAACGCAGGATAGCGGCGGCGCTCTTTGACGTCATAGACGGTGTCAAGCCCCTGTATCAACGCCACAAAGCCTTTGGACGCCGCCCACAGGGTGGTCAGCACCGTCACCCACAGCACCGCGCCGTTGTTATCGTACAGCGCCGACACCTGATCGTCGAGAAACACAGTGGACGAAGTGGGGAACAGCCCGCTCAAAAACGCGGTGAGCTGTTCTTTGGTAAACGGCAGATACGGTACCAGTGCAAACAGCAGCATCGCCAAAGGGAACAGGGACAAAAACAGAAACAGCGCCGCTTTGGACGCAAACGCTCCCGTGTGACAGGCGACCGTGCGCTGCCCGAAATCGCGTGCATAGTGCCAGAGGTTCAATAGCTTTTGTTTCATAGCCGCACCTCGCTTCAAGGAGCAGAAAACAGACCGAGCTGCGCGGCAAAAAAGGCTTCATCCTGTGGAGACAGCGCGGCGCAAAGATGAATGGCGCGCGCTCTGTCCAAACTGAAAATACCGATGATGGAACGTCCGTCCACACAGACGGCTCCCTGCGTCAACTCCACCGTTCCCTCAACACGGTCGCACAGATGCGCAAAATCGTGTGCCTTCGACGGCGTTGACAAAAAAATATCAGCTTGCAACAAGACGCTCACCTCTTTTGAAAGTATATAGTACCAGTATACCAAAAAAGTTGGAAAAATTCAACTGCCGCTTGAAAAAACCTCCGTTGTTCGGTATAATATGACCGAGAAAGCCAAAAGGAGGGGGATACCGATGCGCGCGCTGTTTTATACGTTGGGTTGCAAGGTCAATCAATATGAAACCGAAGCGATGAAATATCAGCTTGCCGAAGCGGGCTTTGAAACGGGACCGTATATCCTTGGCGAAGCGGTAGGGGACAGCGTCGTTGTCGTCAACTCCTGCACCGTCACCGCCGAGAGTGACCGCAAACTGCGTCAACTGTTGCGCCGTTGTCGCCGCGAAAATCCAGTCTGTACGCTGGTGGTGACGGGCTGTATGCCACAGGCATTCCCTGAAAAGGCGGCAGAGCTGACCGAAGCAGATGTGGTGTTGGGCAACGCCCGCCGCAGTGAGCTTTTGCCGCGTATACAAGCGGCACTGGCGGAAAAACGGCGTCAGGTGGCGGTGACAGACCACACCGCCGACTATGAGCCGCTGTTTATCACCACCTTTGAAGAACACACCCGCGCTTTTGTGAAGATCCAGGACGGCTGCAACCGTTTTTGCTCCTATTGCATCATTCCCTATGCCCGCGGTCGCGTGCGCTCCCGTCCGCTTGACGACCTCAAACGCGAACTCGAAGCGCTCGCCCAAAAAGGCTATCGTGAAGTGGTGCTGGTGGGTATCAACCTGACCGCCTACGGACAGGACATCGGGCTGTCGCTGTGCGACGCGGTGGAAACCGCCTGTGCGGTGGAAGATATTGCCCGCGTGCGGCTCGGCTCGCTCGAACCCGATATGCTCACCCCCGACGTCATTGCGCGGCTGGCGACACAAAAGAAGCTCTGCCCGCAATTTCACGTTGCGTTGCAAAGCGGCTGTGACGAAACCCTCAAACGTATGCGCCGCCGCTATGACACGGCGGAGTACCGTGAGGTTTGCCAAAATCTGCGCGCGGCGTTTCCCGATTGCGCCCTCACCACCGACGTGATGGTGGGCTTTGCAGGGGAGAGCGACGCGGAATTTGCCGCGTCGCTCGCCTTCGTGAAAGAAATCGGCTTTGCCAAGGTACACACCTTTGCCTATTCCCGCCGCGACGGCACGCCCGCCGCCAAAATGCAAGGGCAGGTGACCGCTGCCGAAAAATCCCGCCGCAGTCGCGAGATGATCGCGGTGGCGGATAAAACGGCGGCCGCCTATGCCGCTTCTTGGGTGGGCAGAGAAACCACCGTGCTGGCGGAAACACCCCAGCCCGACGGCACCACCGTCGGCTATACCCCCGCATATTTGCCGACGACGGTCAACGCCGCCGTCCCTGCGGGTGAAACGGTGCGGGTAAAAATCGTACGTGCCGACGGTGAGCAGGTGTTCGCAGATCTGCTGTGCTGACGCTGTTTTTACGGGAAATCTCACAAAACCCTTGCCAAAACGCCCAAAAGGGTGTAAAATAAGCGAGCCGCCCAAAAAGGCGGCTCCCATATCCGCCCGTGGCGAAGCTGGATATCGCAGTGGATTCCGATTCCAAAGGCCGGGGGTTCGAATCCCTCCGGGCGGGCCAGAAAAACCGACTTGTTTCGACAAGTCGGTTTTTCAACTAAAACCACCCTTTCGGGTGGGTGAAATATTGCTCCGCAATGTGAAATACTCACTTCGCTCGTGTGAAATCGCTGCGGCGGTGGGTGGATTTAATTTCACATTTTGCTTTAGCAAAATATTTCACCAAAGGCGTAAGCCTTTGATTTCACCGTGAGCGTTCGCGAACGATTTCACTTAAAATATGTAGGGGTTCGAACATACGGGCCAAAAATTAAAAAAGCATCTAATTTACACTACCCTTCCAAAAAAGAAAGACACCACCGCAAGGTGGTGTTTTTCTTTTCCGCACGGAGAGATTTGTACAAAAGAACAAACGGTATATCGTAGCGGAAGGCGTCCTCTTTTTGCTAAAAATGCTATACAAATAGGATAAAAATGGTTCTACGCAGCGAAAAAAGTCTGATTTTGCACAATAGTCGTCTAATATTACGATGACAAGTGGAAGCGCCGCGTGTTATACTAATAAATACAAAAAGATGGGTCAAACTATTTCTTTTTGTGCAGATTGCCACGGCGCTTGCGCGAAAAGCGGAGAAATCCACCTTGATACGTACGTTTTCTCGTGTGAAGCCGCGAATCTGAAAATGGTATAGTCCCAAAACTGTGACCTTTATCACAAAAGGAGGAAGAATTATGAAAAGAAAAGTATGGGCATTGATGGCAATGTTGTTGGTGTTCGCGTTGCTGGTGACCGGCTGCGGTGAAGCGGATACCACCGGCGGCACTACCACGACCACCTCGTCGACGACTGCCGCCAACAACGGTGACAGCACCACCACGACGGAAGCGGCTACCACTACCACGACGGAAGCCACCACCACCACGACCACGACCGCCACGCAGATTCAACTGCCGACGCTCGATCCCGCTACTTACAGAGCGAGTGATCTGCTGATGGATATGCTGCAAGAGGGCGAAGTGCCCGAGGATGCGCTGTGGAAGCCCGTTTTCCTGGATGCCAACTGCATCAGCGGCTGGAAAGAAATGTATGCTGTCACCGAGACCTTCTCGATGAAGGTGGTCGACTTCGCGCTGCCCTTTGTGTATCCTTCTACTGACAACAACGGTTTGATTCTCAACGCCAACCAGTGGGCTTCTGACAGCGCCTATTGGGATAAAGCGGGCGTTGCGTTCTACTGCCCCGGCCGTTGCCAAGCAGTGTTGCGCGGAAGCGACAAAAACGGCAAGATCGCGGCGGCATCGGATACCAACGCCGACGCGCTGACCAAGACCGAAGGCCGCATTGAGATCTATCTCAACGACGAGCTGATCTGGCCGACTGACAAGGACTTTGCGATTGTCAACTCCACCACGGCTATCGACTTCCCCGAAATCGAACTGGACCTCTATCCCGGTGACGTCGTGGTTATCGCAGGCTACGGTGCAAAGCCCGGCGAGGATATCCGCGCCAACACCAACGGCACGTGGGAAAACCACATCCTGTTGGATCCCGTGATGGAGATTAAGTGATCTATACTTATTAGGTATCGAGGGAGTGTGTGTGATGATGTTTCGCGTACTGTGCAAACGCCTGTTGCCGATGATGCTTGCGGCAGGGCTGCTGTTGACCGGTTGTGGCGGCGCCGACAATACCGATGCCACCACGACTACAACCGGCAAGGAAAACGGCACCACAGCAACGACGCGGACCCCGTCCACCGGCATTGACCCTGACAAAAACAACCTGAAAGTGTTGTTTGTGGGTAACAGCTTCACCGAAATGAACAATATGCCCAATATGTTTAAGAAGCTGGTCGAAAAAGCAGGTTACACGGTCACGGTAGATATGATCGCTTGGGGCGGCTGCACGCTGACGCGCTATGCCGACCCTAACGACGATGCCGGTGCAGCTTTCCGTGGAAAACTTGCGACGAGCCCGGACATTGTGTTTCTGCAGGATCATTCGACGGCGATCACTTCGGAAGACCGCCAAAATGAACATATTGAGGCTGTAAAAACGCTGGATGAAATGGTTCGTGCCAAAGGCGGAAAGAGTATTGTGCTTGCCCGTGCAGGCTGGAATCATAACTGTGTCAGCATACCTCCGTCCGAACAGAACGCCGAAGTTCTGAAACTCTCAAAAAGAGCCGGCGAAGCAATCGGTGGAGCACCGATTGCCGACGTTGCCTCGGCTTACGAATACGTGCGTCAGAATTTTGCGGATATCAACCTGTATTCCTCTGATGACGAGCATCCCAGCAAGATCGGCAGTTTCCTGACTGCTTGTGTGGCGTTTTCTACGCTGTATGATCACTCGCCGGTTGGCTTGTATAATGCCGGCTTGAATGATTCGGTGACCAATACGTTGCAGCAGGTAGCTGCACACGTGGTCTTTGGTCTTGAGGTGACGCCGCCCGATCCCGATTCGGATTCCGAGAGCACCAATGCTACTCCGTTGCCCGCAGGTACTTACAGCGCCGCCGAGAGCTTGAAAAAGTCGCTGGCCGCCGGTGACGTTCTGATGGATGAACCGTGGGTGCCTGTGTATTGCGACAAGGCCCGTGTAAATTGGGAGGTTATGCAGACCGGCAAGGAGACCTTCTCCTTCAAGGCTACCGATTGGGCGCTGCCTTACGTGCATCCGAAAGCTGACGGGGGCGTGGTTCTTAATGCCAACCAGTGGGCCGACGGTGGCTCCTGGTGGGATAGGGCCGGTATTATCTTTACTGCCCCTGCCGATCAGGACGTAATTCTCACTTCCGGAGATATCAAAACCATTTCCGCCGGAGGTGCCGGACAGTTGACTACCACAGAGGCCCGCGTTGCTATCTATTTGAACGGCACCAAAATTTGGCCTGCCGACGCTGACTATGCGGCAATCAACCGGAATACCAGCGTCAACTTCCCGGAGCTGCCCTTGAGCTTGAAAAAGGGTGACATGATCGCTATTGAGGGTTATGGTGCTGTTCCCGGCGGAAAGATCACCGACAGCGTCAACAGCGCTTGGAACAACCAGGTGATCATGGATCCGGTCATCGTCGTACCCGACGACAAGTGATTCTGATACCAACCTCGCCAACGCGGGAGTCTGGCAAAAAACATATTCTCTTGAATCTCGTGATGTAGATTCAAAAACCTATTCTATTGACAAGGAAGGGGGTGCGCGATGATGTTTCGCGTACTGTGCAAACGCCTGTTGCCGATGATGCTTGCGGCAGGGCTGCTGTTGACCGGTTGTGGCGGCGCTGACGATACCGATGCCACCGTGACTACAACCGGCAAGGAAAACGGCACCACCTCCACCACTGCTGCATCAACCGCAGCAAACGGTTCCGAGGGATCGACTACCGCGACCGACGGTGACGGCAGTATTTCTACCGGCGGCGATAGTTCCGTGACGTCGACCACCTCGACGACCAAAACCACCGCCACCACCAAGCCTACCACCGTTGCGTTCAAAAACGCCCTCAAAAACACGGTGAAGGGCAACTTCTCCACCGATCCGCTCCAAGCGGACGGCGAACTGTACGGCGAAGCAAACCGCAACCAGTTCCATTACAGCACCAAATTCGGTTGGGGTAACGACCCCAACGGCTTGGTGTATTATGACGGCGAGTGGCACCTGTTCTATCAACATAACACGGAGTCCAACTATTTTGGCCGTTGCTGGTGGGGCCACGCGGTGAGCAAAGACCTGCTCCATTGGGAAGAACTTGCCCCCGCTCTTGCGCCTACCGACAAGTATAACATCTGGTCGGGTAGCTGTGTTGTGGACAAAAACGACACCACAGGCTTCTTTGACGGCGGCTCGGGTCTGGTGGCAATGTTCACCTATGCCGAAACCAACAACAATCAGTGCCAAGGTATTGCATACAGCAAAGACAAGGGACGCACGTGGACGATGATCGAAGAGCCGGTGCTCTATACCGACGGCGAGCAAGCCTTCCGCGATCCCAAGGTATTCTGGCACGAGGAGAGCGGCAAATGGATCGCCATTATTGCGGGCGGTCAGGTGCGTATCTATTCCTCGCCCAATCTGCAGGATTGGACACTGGAATGCAAGCCCTCCATCTGGACGGAATGCCCCGATATGTTCAAGATGAAGGTCGAAGGCACCAACGAGACCAAATGGGTCATCAGCCTTGCAGGCAAAGGCTTTGTCGTCGGTGACTTTGACGGCAAGACCTTTACCCCGCTGACCGGCTCCGTTATGGATGAGGACAGTCCCGACCGCTATGCGGGTCAGACCTTCTTTAACGCGCCCAACGGCCGCCGCATCGAGATGGTGTGGTTCGGTAGTTGGACTTATGGCACCGAGTTGGCGACGATGCTCCCGGGCAACGCCGTCTACTCTCTGCCCGTCGAGCTGTCGCTGGTGAAAAACGGCAACGACTACAAGATCGTGCGCACGCCGGTCAAAGAAATTGACGCCTTGCGCGGTGAAAAGGTTTTCTCTGCGAAAAACGGCTACGTGAAAGCGGGTTCCGCCAACCTGTTCAAGGATATTGCGGCGAAAACGCTGGATATCGAGCTCACCTTCGTGCCCAAGGGCGACGAAGTGATCGGTTTCAAGTTCCGCACAGGCACCGATCAAGAAGTGGTCGTCAGCTACGATTGCAGCAAGAATAAGTTGTACGTTGACCGCAGCAAAACGGTCAGCAAGCCCAAGATCAAATCCTTCACTCGCAAATACAACACCGTCATTGAGCCTGATGCCAACGGCGAAGTCACCCTGCGTATTATGCTCGACTGGAACGGCGTTGAGATCTTTGCCAACGACGGCACTGTTATGAGCGCGCTGTTGCTGCCCGACAAAGCGGCAGACGACGTTGAATTCTACGTCGAAAACGGCACGGCACAAATTGTTTCCCTTGACGCATGGCGCGTTAAATCCATTTGGAAATAAATATATAGGAGGAAAACGGAATGAAAAAGACATTAGCGTATCTTTTGGCAACGATACTCTGCTTTTCCATGGTCGTCACCGTGATCGTCGCAAATGCGGACACCGGTGACTCCGGCGTGTATAACGCCAAAGCAGAGCTGTCTGCCATGCTGGACACCCTGACCGTTCCCAATGACGGCACCGAGTCCAAGGCGGCACAGCCTGCGGGCAAATGGCAGGCCTACGCCGTCAACCCCAACAACCCGAACGGTATCGCGTTCGGCATGGCAGGCGACCAGTGGCTCAAAGGCTTTGGCAACAGCGGAGCCAGCGTCTATTCCCAGCCCCGCATTCTCTTGAATGCCAACGGTGTCGTGTTCGATACCAACCCGTGGGCAGACGCTTCCTGGTATGACGGTGCCAAACTCAACTTCACCGCCTCCGAAGCGGGCACCTACGTGCTCTCCGGCGGCACCAACAAGCAGATCTCCAGCCTCTACATCGGCAAAGGCTCCGATGGCACTGACTACTATTCTCTGACCGCCGAAGGCGGCGCAGGTTTGGTGGCTATCTATAAGAACGGCACCAAGATCTGGCCGACCGACAAGGATTATGCCATCGTGAAACACGGCGCGCCCGTCGACTTCCCCGAACTGGAAGTGGAACTGGCCGCAGGTGACGTCATCAGCGTTTTCGGTATCGCAGGTAGCGAAACCGACGGCGTGCACGCCAACCCCAACCAGGCGCTCAACGGTAACATTGACGGTCTTGGCTGGGTCAGCACCTTCGGTGCGATCCTGATGGATCCCCAGATCGCCAAGAAGGTGGACGGCGGCTCCGGCAACACTCCCTCCGACACCCCCGCTGTTTACAACCTGAAAGATACCCTCGCGGCGATGCTGGACACCCTGACCGTTCCCAATGACGGCACTGAGTCCACTGCGGCACAGCCCGCAGGCGCTTGGCAGATGGTGACTGTCGACCCCAACAACCCGAACGGCAAAGTGTTCGGTATGGCAGGCGACAAATGGACCAAAGGCTTCGGCAACAGCGGCGCCAGCGTTTACAGCCAGCCCCGCGCCATTTTGGATGCCAACGGCGTCGTTTTTGAGGCGAACCCCTGGGCGAGTGCTTCTTGGTGGGATGCCGTGCAGGCAAACTTCACCGCTCCCTCTGCCGGCACCTACAAGATCTCTGCCGGTGACTACAAGCAGATCTCCAGCATCTACGTTGGTCAAGAATCCAACGGCAATCAGCACTTTTCTCTGTCTGCCGAAGGCGGCGCAGGCTTGGTGGCTATCTACAAGAACGGCACCAAGATCTGGCCGACCGACAAAGATTTTGCCATCGTGAAGCACGGCGCGCCCGTTGACTTCCCCGAGCTGGAAGTGGAACTGGCCGCGGGCGACGTTATCGGCATTTTCGGTACCGCGGGTAGCGATACCGAAGGCGTCCACGCCAACCCCAACGTCGCGTTGAGCAAAGACTATGACGGTGTTTGGATCGGCGGTCACAACCGCATCCTGATGGATCCCCAGATCGAAAAAGTGGTCAAAACGACTGAGTCTTCCTCTACCTCGACTTCCACCTCTACCTCGACTTCTACCTCTACCTCGACTTCCACCTCTACCTCTACCTCGACTTCTACTTCCACCTCTACTTCCAAGCCCACCACTAAGCCCACCACCGGTGGCAATACTGCCGCAGGTGTGACTTACGGTGCTTCGGATATTCTGCTCGAATCCCTGTTGGAAGGCGAGCTGCTCGAGGGCTCTGTGTGGATCCCCGTCAGCTCCGATGCCAACACCACCGATTGGAAAGAGATGCGTGCCAACGTTGAGACCTTCACGGCAAACGTCACCGACAAATCTCTGCCCTACGTGATGCCGATGGAAGGCAAAGGCGTGGTGCTTAACGCCAACCAGTGGGCAGACGGCGGCGTCTGGTGGGATAAAGCGGGTATTATGTACGTCGCTCCCGAGGCGCAGGAAGTTATCCTGAAGGCCGGCGCCATCAAAACCATCAGCCCTGCGGCGGATATTGATGCCGAAAACTGCAGCATCTCCGAAGGCCGTGTCGCTATTTACAAGAACGGCACCAAGATCTGGCCGACCGACGCTGACTTTGTGGCGGTGCAAAAGGGCGAATCCATTGACTTCCCCGAGATCAAACTGTCCCTCAAGAAGGGCGACGAGATCGTGATCGAAGCCTACGGCGCAAAGCCCGGCGGAAAGATCACCGATAAGATCAACCCCAACGACTATGAGTGGCGCAACGCGGTCCGTATGGATCCCGTCATCTTCATCCCCGGTGCTACCGAAGATGAGGAGGACACTCAGAAACCTGATGAGGGTGCGGATATCAAAGCCGAGCACAGCGCTTCCGACATTCTGTTGGAGCAGCTGTACGAAGGCGAAGTGCTGGAAAGCGCTCTGTGGAAGCCCGTTTATCTCGATGCCAACTGCCAAGACGGTTGGAAAGAGATGATCGCCAACGCCCAGAGCTTTGCGGCGAAGGCTGTCGATATGTCCCTGCCTTACGTGATGCCGATGGACGGCAAAGGCGTGGTGCTCAACGCGAACCAGTGGGCCGGCAACGGCTTCTGGGATAAAGCGGGCATTGTTTACACCGCTCCCGAGGCGCAGAACGTGATCCTCAAATCCGGCAAGATCGGCACGATCTCTCCTGCGGCGGATATTGATGCCGAAAACTGCAGCGTCAACGAGACCCGCGTGGCCATCTATAAGAATGGCAAGAAGATCTGGCCGAAGGATGCCGAATTCGTGGCGATCAAGAAGGGTGAATCCGTTGACTTCCCCGAGATCGAACTGTCCCTCAAGAAGGGCGACGAGATCCTTATTGAAGCTTACGGTGCCAAACCCGGCGGCAAGATCGACGATGAAAACGGCAACGACTGGCGCAACGCGGTCCGTATGGATCCCGTCATCGCCGTGAAAGCGGATGCGGAAGAAAACCCCGATACCGGCGTGACTGTTATCCCCGTGGTGGCTGCGATGCTGTTGGCTTCCAGTGCGACCGGTCTGGTTGTTATCAACCGTAAACGTCGCTGATTCCCTGTTTTTAAGTTTCCTCTTTTTAAGAATTAAGCAGACCCGAGCCCCACCGTCCTTTGACGAGAAGGGGTGGGGCTCGGGTCACTATTCCACTTACTATCAAGGATAGTACTACAGCGAAAGGTGTTATGTACCTATGAAATCTACTATACGAGTGGCTGTTGTTGGCTGCGGCAATCGGGGCACAAACTCCTATGCGCCGTATGTCGATGCGTTTGAGGGCGTGGAGATCGTGGCGGCGGCTGAACCTATTCAGGAGCGGCGCGAGAGTTTTGCCAAGCGTTTTGGTTTGCGTCCTGATCAATGTTATGGAACTGCGGAAGAGTTTTTCTCGAAACCGCGTATGGCCGAAGTGGCGTTTATCTGCACACAGGATCAGCAGCACTATGACCACGTGATGAGTGCCATGCGGTTAGGCTATGACGTTCTGCTGGAAAAGCCGGTATCCAATGTGCCGGAGCACTGTATTGCCATTGCCGACGAGGCAAAACGGCTGGGGCGTAACGTGGTGGTTTGCCACGTGCTGCGTTATACGCCGTTCTATCAAAAAATCAAAGAGACCATCACGAGCGGCCGTATCGGTCAGGTGATGTCTTTGCATCAGTTTGAAGAAGTTGGCTGGGGGCACTATGCCCACAGCTTTACGCGAGGCTTGTGGAGAAATTCCGAAGAAACCTCGCCCATGATCCTGGCAAAATGCTGCCACGATATGGATATTATTTTGTGGTTGGTGGGCGAGGACTGCAAGCGCGTATCTTCGTTTGGACACCTGACCCATTTCAAAGCCGAGAATGCACCTGCCGGCAGCGAGCTGCGTTGCAACGAAAACTGCTCGGCATATGATACCTGTCCCTACAACGCAAAGAAGATCTACTTCTCCGACAAGTGGCAATGGGCGCAAGGCGCGGTGACGCTGGATCCCACGCCCGAGCGTGTGGAAGCCGCCTTGCAGGAAGGACAGTACGGCCGTTGTGTTTACCATTGTGATAACAACGTGGTGGATCACCAGATCGTCAACATGCAATTTGATAAAGATATCACCGCCTCGCTGACGATGTGTGCCTTCACCAACGATATGACGCGTGAACTCAAAATTATGGGTACCCGCGGCGAGATCACGGGCAACATGGAGAAAAACGAGATCCGTATCCGCGTGTTCGGCGAACCGGAAGAAGTTATCGATGTGACGACGCTCAGCACCGACCTGTCAGGCCACGGCGGCGGCGAGAACCGCCTGTTGCGTGATCTGTTCAACCAGACGAAGGGCGTTGCAGATGCGGTAAGCTCGCTGACCTCTATTGAGAAATCCGTGCAAAGCCACATTATGGCTTTCGCTGCGGAGCGTTCCCGTCTTGAGGACGGTCGCGTGGTTGCTCTGTCGGAAATCTATCAGGATTGCGCTTTGCCGACACCTTGATTGCAAAGAAAAGAGGCAGTTACATGGACAGAATCGTGCAAAATCTGAATATGGCGTGGGAATACCGTGAGGTGACACAGGACGCCTTTGCGCCCATACATATTCCGCACACAATGTGCGAACTGCCGTTCAACTGCTTCGACGAAAAAAGCTATCAGACACAAGGCGTCTATCGCCGTGTGATATTTGTTCCCGCCGATTGGGCAGGACGCCGCTTGCGTTTGCGCTTTGAAGGCGTGATGACGCAAGCACAGGTGTTTCTCAACAACACTCCCGTCGGCGCGCACGATGGTGGTTATACGCCGTTTGAGGTGGATATCACCGATGCCGTGCGATTTGGCGGGGATAATCAGCTGGTGGTGGAAGTGGATTCCCGCGAGATCCCTACCATTCCGCCCTTTGGCGGGCAGCTGGACTATCTCACGTTCAGTGGCATCTATCGGGACGTGACCTTGCTCGTCACCGCGCCGCTGTACGTGGAAAATGCGCGTATCACGTCGCAGAATCTGTTGACTTGTGCGCCCGCCGTCACGGCTGAGGTGTTTCTCAACAACACTACCGCCGCCAAGACGGTGCAGGTACAGGTGACGGTCAGCGGGGCAGAAGGGGTTGTCGCCACGGGCGAACAAAATCTGCCCGTGCCGTTAGGCGCACAAAGCGTGCAACTGCCGCTGACCGTGTCGCAAACGCTCAACCTGTGGGATACGGAAAACCCGCATCTGTACGAGGTGCAGATTGCCGTTCTTGCCGACGGTGTTTTGTGCGATACCTATCATCTGCGCACGGGATTTCGTGAGGCGCAGTTTACCGAGCGCGGCTTCTTACTCAACGGCAAACCGCTTAAAATTTTCGGTCTTAACCGCCACCAATCCTATCCGTACGTCGGCTATGCGATGCCGGCGCGCGCTCAACGCCGCGACGCCGACATCTTGAAGGAAGAGCTTTGCTGTAATATGGTGCGTACCTCGCACTATCCGCAATCGCCGCACTTCTTGGATCGCTGCGATGAGATCGGGCTTTTGGTCTTTGAAGAATTGCCCGGTTGGCAGTTTGTCGGCGATGAGGCGTGGCAGAAAAAAGCGCTGGTGACCATGGAAGAGATGATCCGTCGCGACTGGAATCACCCCGCTATTGTGCTGTGGGGTGTACGCGTGAACGAATCGCTCGATTTCCACGATTTTTATACCGAAACCAATCGCGTGGCACACGCACTCGACCCCACCCGCCAGACGGGCGGCGTACGCGCTATTGACCACAGCGAATTTCTGGAAGACGTCTATACCGCCAACGATTTTATCTTTGACGGTACCAATACCCCCCTGCGTGCACAGCAACAGGTGACAGGGCTTTCTAAAGACGTGCCCTATCTGGTCACCGAGTGCAACGGACATATGTTTCCCACCAAAAGCTTCGACCAAGAAGAGCGACTGGTGGAACACGCTCTGCGTCACGCGGCCGTTCACGATACGGCGGCGCAGGATGATGCCGTCAGCGGTGCGCTGGGCTGGTGTGCTTTCGACTATAACACCCACTGCCAGTTTGGCAGCGGCGACAAGATCTGCTACCACGGCGTAATGGATATGTTCCGCCTGCCCAAATATGCCGCCTATTTTTATCAGAGCCAATGCCCGCCCGAAAAGCGCGGCGTTCTGAAAGCGGCGTCGGTGGGATCTATGGGTGAACGCAGTAAGAGCGGTATTGCGCCCTTTACCGTGTTTACCAACTATGATTTTATCCGCATTTTCTCGGGCGAACGGTTGCTGGGTGAATATTATCCCGCGCGTGACCGTTTCCCCGGCCTTGCCCACCCGCCCATTATCGCAGAAGAGGGTTTGGGCTTTTTGTGGGGCGAAAATTGGAAAGGCTTGCGCGTGGAAGCCTGGTGGCAGGGCCGTCAGGTGGAAACGGTGGATATGGCGGCAAGCCCCCATACGGCACGCCTGACGGCTGTTGCCGATGATAACACCCTGTTTGCCGATGGCAGTGACGTGACGCGTGTGGTTTTCCGTTTGGAAGACCAAAACGGCAACCTGCTGCCGTTTACGATGGCAGTTTTGCAGCTATCCCTGGAAGGGAACGGCACCGTCATCGGTCCGTCGCTGTTGCCCTTGCGCAGCGGTACGGTTGCCGTGTGGGTGCGTGCAGGTGAACAAGCGGGTTCCCTGCGGCTGCGCGGTGTGGCGGCGGATATGGAAGCCGTCACAGAGATCACGATGATTTCAAAGGAAGGAGTAGACTGCGTGTGAGAAGTCGAATCGGATGCTTGACAAAACGCCTTGTCGGCACGGTGTGTGCGCTGTCCCTGTTGCTGTCTGTGGGCGGTATGTGGGTCGCGGCAGAAAGTGAAAACGCGGTGCCGGACGAAGACCGTTTCACCGAGAGCCTGATGGATCGCGAAAACACGTACGCCGCGTATGAGCTGGCCAATGCGGATCGTCCGCAGGGCACTGCGACCATAGAGCTGTTGCCTGACGCGTTTGCGACAGAGGAGCTCCTTCCGGCTATCTATGAAGAAAAATCGGCACTTTCGTTTGTCGGTGAAGGGGAGTCGGCAACGGCCACCTTCTCGGTGCAAACTGCCGGTATGTACGAGCTGCAGTTTGTGTATTATCCCACCCCCGGCAACAGCCGTGAGGTGGAGATCGGCTTGGAATTGGACGGTTTGTTCCCGTTCAGCGAAGCGGCCGCGATCACGTTGGAGCGGGCGTGGAAGGACAAGACTGCCATCCAAACCGACCCCATTACCGATAATCAGTATAGTCCCCGCCAAGAAGAGGCACCGATGTGGATGACCGCGCGCCTGAAAAATCGCGACGGCAGTTATCGGGGGGCCTATCGGTTTTATCTGTCGGAAGGCGAGCATACTCTGCGCCTGACCGCCTTGCAAACCGCGTTTGCTTTCGGCGGCTGCGCTTTTGTGCCGTCTGTGACGGTGCCTACCTATCAGGAATACATAGCACAACACGGCGCGCCGCAAAACGGCACGCATATAGAGGTCTTGGAAGCGGAGGCGGCGTCGCTCAAATCCGACCAGACGCTGGTTCCCGCCAACGACCGCACCAGCCCCAACACCTCGCCCTATGACGTCGCCAAGATCCGTATGAACGTGATCGGTGCCAACTGGTCGGCGACGGCGCAGTGGATCGAATGGTCGTTTTCGGTGCCCGCTGACGGCTGGTATCGCTTAAACTTCCGTTATCAGCAGGACGCGATCAAAGGTATGCCTACCCACCGTCTGCTGACCATCGACGGCGCTACGCCCTTCAAAGAAGCGCTGACGGTGAAATTCCCCTACACCGAGCGGTGGGATTCCGTCGGCTTGCAGGATAGCGAGGGCAACGAAGCAGCGTTGTGGCTGACCGCAGGTCCGCACACGTTGCGTATGGAAACCACGTCGGGCGAGCTGACCGACTCTATTCGTCAGCTGGACAACGTGGTGTATGATCTCAATGAAATTTATCGCCAGATCATTATGATCACGGGCGTATCTCCTGATGAATATCAGGACTATAACCTGGTTGCCAGCATTCCGAAACTGCTCGAAACGCTGTCTGCCTGCGCGGTTTCTCTGCGCAGCGCCTACGACGACGTGTCGGCACTTTCCGGCGGCAAGGGCAACTATGCGGAGCTGCTCAGCCGTTTTGCTTATCAGCTGGAAGATTTCGTGGAAGAAAGCGACACGATCGACCTGCGGTTGACCGAGTTCAAGGATAATATCACCGCACTGTCGGCGTGGCTGTTGGATATGAAGCAGCAGCCGTTGATGCTCGACACCATCACGGTGAGCAGCCCCGGCGTGGAGCTGCCGCGTGCCACCGACACCTTCTGGGAGCGGTTGAAGCACGAGATTATGGCGTTTTTCGTGTCCTTCGTGGCGAACTATGACATCGTCGGCTCGGAAGACCGTCAAGAAAACATCACCCTGTGGCTCAATTCCGGTCGCGATCAGGCACAGGTGATCAAATCGATGATCAACGATATGTTCACCGCCGAAACGGGTATCGGCGTCAATATCAAGCTGGTCAACGCCAGTTTGGTGCAGGCAAAGCTGTCGGGCAATTCCCCCGACGTGTCCATTATGCAGGGACGCGGACAACCCGTCAACCTGGCGGTGCGCAACGCGCTGCTGCCGTTGGATGAATTTGAAGGCTTTGACGAGGTGCTGACGCGTTTTCAGGAGTCGGCGGTCATTCCCTATCAGCTGGACGGCAAGACCTACGCGTTGCCGGATTCCCAGAGCTTCTTTATGATGTTTTACCGTAAAGACGTGCTGCGGGAGCTGTTGCTGACGCCGCCCCAAACGTGGGATGAACTGAAAGCCGTGTCCTCGGTGTTGCAGCGCAACAATATGGAGATCGGTCTGCCGTATACCAGCATCGACGCCAGCGGCGCCGTAGACTCGGGTATGGGTTCGCGCAATATTTTTTCCGCGTTGCTGTTGCAGGCGGGCGGTCGCGTTTATAACGACAACCTTTCCGCAACAGAGCTGTCTACCCCTGTTTCTCAGCAGGCGTTTATCGACTGGACGGAGTTTTATCAGCTTTACGATATGCCGCTCGCCTACGATTTCTATAACCGCTTCCGCACGGGCGAGATGCCGATCGGTATTGCCTCTTACACGATGTATAACTATCTGGCAGTTGCTGCACCCGAGCTGCGCGGTCTGTGGGATATGGTGCCCATTCCCGGCACCAAAAAGGCAGACGGCAGCATTGATATTTCGCAGGGCGGTGCAGGCAGTGCGTGTATGATCCTGTCCGATACCAAACACCCCAAGGAGTCTTGGGAGTTCCTCAAATGGTGGACGGGCGCGGACGCCCAGATTCGTTACAGCAGCGATATCGAGGCTGTGATGGGCGTGTCGGCGCGTTATCCGACCGCCAATATGGAAGCTTTTGCCAGCGTAAACTGGACGCGGCAGGAGATGGCCAACCTCAACAAGCAGTGGTCTGCCGTGAAGGAGATTCCGGAAGCCATCGGTGGTTATACGCTGGTGCGCGGCTTGGATAACGCCTTCCGCGAGGCCGTTTTGGAAGGACGTAATGCCCGCGAGGCGTTGCTTGTCTGGGATCGCAGCATCAACGATGAGATCCGCAGAAAACGAGAGGAGTTCCATTATGACATTGATGAAGCGTCTTAAAGAGAATTATGCATGGAACCGCTCGCGCAGAGAGGATGCCCGTCGCACGCGCATCCCCTTCAAGAAGGAGCTGCGTCAAAACTATCAGCTCTATCTGATGTTGATGCCGTTTCTGCTTTTGTTCTTGCTGTTCATCATTCTCCCCATCGTCAGTGCCGTGGGATTGAGCTTTACCTACTATAACATCTATGAAGAGCCGATGTTCAACGGCTTCAAAAACTACGTCAGCCTGTTTGCCAACGACGACGTGTTTTTCATCGCCTTGAAAAACACGCTTGTCTTCGCGGTGATCACGGGCCCTGTCAGTTATGTGCTGTGCTTTTTTATCGCGTGGCTCATCAACGAGATGTCGCCGCGTGTGCGCGTGCTGATGACCTGTATCTTTTACGCGCCGACGCTGGCGTCATCGGTGTTTTTCATCTGGCAGTTCATTTTCAGCGGTGACTCTTACGGCTTTATGAACAGCATATTGATGAAACTGGATCTCATCCGTGAGCCGATTCAGTGGCTTGCCGACGCGCGGTACAGCTTGGCCGTGCTGATGGTCGTGCAGATCTGGATGAGCCTCGGCACCAGCTTTTTGGCGTTTATCGCCGGCTTCAAAGCGGTGGATCCCAGCTTGTATGAAGCGGCGGACATCGACGGTGTGCGCAACCGCTATCAGGAGCTGGCGTATATCACCCTGCCCATTATGAAACCGCAGTTGGTGTTCAGCGCCGTGATGCAGATTTCCGCATCCTTCTCGGTGAGTACCATTTCTATGCAGTTGTGCGGTTTCCCCAGCACGAAATATTCCGCGCACACCATCGTGTTGCACATTATGGACTACGGCAATATCAAATATGAGATGGGCTATGCCTGTGCGATTGCCGTGGTGCTGTTTGCCATTATGCTGTTGGTCAAATTCTTGGTTGACCGCGTGTTGGCGTTGCTTGGTTCAGAATAAACGAAAGGAGGGCGTATTTTGTTCGGGATAAAAAAGGCTTCGACACGCAACCGCCACGCAAACCGTACGCGGTTCGGTACCTTTATGATCTTTCTGTTTTTGGGTTTGCTCGGTGCGTTTATGATATTGCCGCTTTTGTACGGTATTCTCAACGCCTTTAAGCCGCTGGAAGAGATCTATATCTATCCGCCGCGCTTTTGGGTGCGCAACCCCACGATGGAAAACTTTTCTATGTTGTTTAAGCTGGCGTCGGGACTGCAAGTGCCGTTCAGCCGATACGCCTTCAACAACATATTCGTTTCGGTAGTCACGACGGTAGGACACGTGGTCATCTCCTCGATGGCGGCGTTTCCGCTCGCCAAATACAGATTGCGTATTGGTTGGCTGTTCAAGGTGGTGGTCAGCTGTCTGATGTTCAGCTCCGCCGTTTTGTGGATCCCGCAATACGTGATTATGTCCCGCCTGGGAATGATCGACACCTATTGGGTGTATATCCTGCCGGCGTTGCCGGCACCGATCGGTGTCTTTCTGATGAAGCAGTTTATGGAGCAGATCCCCTTCGTTTTGGTGGAATCTGCGACGATTGACGGCGCAAGCCAGTGGCGCACCTTCTGGAGTATTGTGATGCCGCAGGTCAAGCCCGCGTGGCTGACCTTGGCGCTGTTTGCTTTCCAAGGTGTCTGGAACCAGAGTCTGCAAGGCTTGGTGTTCAGCGAAGAGTTAAAAATGTTGGGTGATGCGATCAGCCAGATCATGGCGGGCGGTTTTGTCCGTATGGGCGCATCTATGGCGGGTAGCGTATTTATGATCATACCGCCGTTCCTGTTGTTCTTGGGAACACAAAACCGCGTTATCGAAACGATGGCGCACTCGGGTATCAAAGGTTAACCTACGCGAAGGAGTGAATACGGGTGACACGTTTTATACCGAAAACCGTGATAGCGGTGCTGGTCATTATGTTGTTATTGACCCCCGTTTTTCAAGTTGCGGCCGCGTCGGTTGACGAAGGATACGGCTATAACAGCTACGACGAGTCTGTACCTGCCCCTGCGGGCTATCAGGACGACCTGACCGTCTACGGTCAGGTGTCGCCCGAAGGGTCCTTCGGTATGGCGCAGGATATGGCGACCTATGACGGTGAACTGTACGTGCTCAACAGCAAGATCGGCATTATCACGGTGCTCAACGCCGATCTGGAATATCAACGCAGCATTCGCTTTACCCGCGATGGGGAAGAGCTGTCCGTCGTGGGTGCCAACGGTATGTTTTTGGACAAGACCGACGACGGCTTGCAGATCTTGCTGGCAGATACCGAAAACCAGCGGGTGTTGCGCGCCGACGCAACGGGTCGCGTGATGCAGGTCTATCAAAAACCCACGGAGGAATTGTTCCCCCAAAAACAAGAATTTCGTCCTACCAAGGTGTTGGTAGGCAGCGATAAAACCGTTTACGTGATCTGCCAGGGCGTCTATAAAGGCGCAGTCACGTTCTCTGCCGACGGTGAATTTCTCGGCTTTTACGGCAGCAACGATATTGATATTACCGCGGCTATGCTGTTGGAGCATTTTTGGAAAAGCCTGATGAACCAGGAACAGTTGGGTCGCGTACAACAAAACGTGTCCATTGAGTTTACCAATTTCGCGGCAGATTCCCGCGGGTTTATCTACACCTGCACCCGCGTCACCGATAACTCTATGGGCGAGATCAAACGCCTCAACGCCAAGGGCATCAACCTGTTGCCTGTGGACAATTACGGCGATCTGGAAGATGCGTGGATCAAGAGCGAGCATCAGGACACCGCATTTGTCGACATCGTGTCGATCAACGACAATTTGGTGGCGGCGTTGGATACCCAGCGCGGTCGCGTGTTCCTGTATAGCAACGACGGTATGCTGCTGATGATCTTCGGCGGCAGCGGACAGTTCCAAGGGACGTTCCGTACCCCTTCGGCGTTGGAATGTATCGGCGACAGTATCTACGTGTTGGATCCTTACAAGGATTCCATCACACGGTTTGCTCCCACGTCCTACGGAACGGCGCTGTTGACGGCGTCGTCCCTGTATCAGGACGGACGGTATGCCGAGTCGCTGGATCTGTGGAAACAGGTGATTCGGCAAAACGGCAACTTTGAAACGGCGTACGTCGGCATCGGTCGCGCGCTGATGGGACAAGAGGACTATGCCGGCGCGATGGACTATTTCAAAAAAGGTCAGGACCGCACGGGTTATTCCCAAGCCTATAAAGAATATCGCAAGACCAGCGCACAATTTCTGGTGGCGCCGATGCTCATAGCCATCGTGGTGCTTTTGGTGGTGTATGGCTTGTATGCGCGCTATCTGCGCGGACCGAAGCGTGAAGTAAGCCTGACAACCGCCTCGGTAGCAAGACGGTGCAGCCACACGCTGCTGCATCCTACCGACGGTTTTACAGCCCTGATGAACGCGCCGCGCCGCGGGATTTCGGTGCTGTGCGGTATATTGATCACCTGCCTGTTTGGTGTGGCGATCCTTCACCGTCAGGCAACGGCGTTTGTGTTTAACGAAAACAAGCTGGAAGAGTTGGATATCCGTATGATCTTTGCGATCACGGTGATCGTGTTCTTTGCCTTCGTGCTGTCCAACCGCTTGGTGTGTACGCTGTTTAACGGCAACGGCGCGGTGCGCGAGATTATATGCGTCTGTGCCGTATCGTTGATACCGATGATGTTGGCGATGGTGCTGAAAATCGCCATCAGCCATTTCCTGTCGCTGGATGAAGGCGGTCTGCTGACTGCTTTGATGGTGATAGGCATTATGTGGTCTGTGTTGCTCCTGCTGGCAGGTATGCGACAGATCCACGAATACGATACCAAGCAAGCGGTGCTGTCGGTGATATTCACCGTTATCGGTATGATGCTGATGGCGTTTATCGGCTTGCTGGTCTATGGACTTTACAACCAGATCGCCGCATTTTTCGGCGCGATCATCGACGAGATCTCGTATATTGGTATGACCTAATCCGAAGAAGGAGAGATGCAAGGGATGAAAACAAAACGATTCCTGCGGTTGCTGGCGGCTTCGACAGCGGTACTGCTGATACTCTCTGTTTTCGGGTGTTCTTCGGCAGACAGCGTACAGGAAGACGACAAAACGCCGCCGATGGAACGGGGGGTACGGTTGTCGGGCGACGGATTTACCGAAGTTGCCGCCAACGACCGCTTTGCGCTGTCGTGTGATACGGAAAACGGCGTATTGCTTTTGCTGGACCGTCAGACGGGTCGGCAATATCGCAGCAATCCCGAAAACGTCAAGGACGATCCGCTTGCCAAGGGTATTACGCGCACGAATATGAGTTCGCAGCTGCTCATCACCGTGGCAGATCAAAAAGGCAACATCGATCCTTATAACTCTTCCGTGGATGCGGTGGGCGAGAACGGACTTGTGGTATCGCGTACGGAAAACGGGATCATCTTGGACTACAACTTCAAACGGCTGGGCATCAATATCCCGCTGGTCATCACGCTGAGTGATGAGGGGATCAAAGCAAGTGTCTTGCTCAATGAGGTGCAAGAAACCAACGAAAAATATCGCTTGGTCTCGGTCGGCGTGTTGCCGTATTTCGGTGCCGCAAACTCCGAAGAAGAGGGCTACGTGTTGTTGCCCGACGGCAGCGGTGCGCTTTTGCGTTTCAACAACGGCAAAACCACCTACGGCTATTACACCAAGCCTGTGTATAACAACGATGCCTACGAGAGCGGGCAATTCGGCTCCAACACCGGCGAAGCGGTGATGCTGCCGCTTTACGGTATGCACTATGACGCGACCGAAAACGGCAAAGAAGCCGGTTTCGTGACGCTGGTTTCCGAGGCGGCGGCGATGGCTACCCTCAACGCCACGCCTGCGGGTGTGAATTGCAGTTATAACAACGCCTATTTCTCCTTTGTCTATCGCACGGCAAAGGAAGTCAGTGTGCTCAGCCGTACGTGGGCAGAAAAAGCCTTCAATATGGTATCGAAGTACACGGCAACGAGTGATAACCCGACGATGGAATATTGTTTCCTGCAATCGGAAACTACGGGCTATACCGATATGGCGCGCTTTGTCAGCGACCGTCTGCAACAGATGGGTGCCACTCCAAAAGCCGCCACGCCTTCGCTGGTGCTGGACGTTTACAGCACGGTGGTCAAGTTGGGCTACACGCTGGGTATTCCCCACGACAAGTCGGAAGTGATCACCGATTTCGTTCAAACAGAGGCGATCTTGCAGGATATGCAGGCGCACAACGTGACCTTGCGGTTGCTGGGCTGGGACGAAGACGGTGCCGTGGGCGGCAGCGTGCGCAACGATTATGATCCCGCGTCGGTCGCAGGCGGTGATAAAGGACTCGAAGCCCTGTTTGCCGCCGCTGACAAAATGGGCGTGCCGATCTATCTGGAAGCAGAGCCGATGCGGTTTACCGACGGCACGTTGCAGTATAACGCCCTGTTCCACGCCGCCACCCAGATCACGAACAAACCCATCAAGGTGTATACCTATCGCCGCAGTACGAACGAGCGCAACACGTTGGTGGATACCTATTCGCTGTTGTCACCGCAGTATCTGCCCGAGGTGGTAGGGGATATGAACGCCTCGTTGCCCGACGGTATGCATTTGTCGCTGGGCTCGCTCGGACAGTACACCTATGCGGATTTCGGTAAGCAGTTTTTCAGCCGTGAGCAGACGGCAGACGTTGCCGCCTCGCTGATTGCACAGGTGGCAGAAAACCGCAAACTTTACGGTGAAAATCCCGCGTGGTACGCACTGCCGTATATGCAAGTGGCAGCAGACGTGCCGCTTTACAGCAGCAAATATAACTATTTTGATGAATCCGTTCCTTTCGTGCAGTTGGTACTGCGCGAGCTGATGACGGTGTCCACCCCGTCGGTCAACCTGTCGGGCGAGCCGCAAAAGGTGTTTTTGCGGGCGGTGGAAACCGGTTGCAATCTGAAATTCTCCTTCATCGGTTGCTCGTATGAGGAGATTCGCGATACCCAGTTGAACGTGTTGTACGGTGCAGAATACGCCCTGTGGAAAGACGAGGCACTGCACTATCAGAAAGAGCTGGAAACGGCGCTCGACGGTCTTGGCAACGTGTCCATTAGCGAGCACCGTATGCTGACCGACACGCTGGTATCGGTCATTTACGAAAACGGCGTCGAGATTTTGGTCAACTATGGCCGTGAAGCCTGTACCGTGGGCGAAGATACGGTAGAGGCGCTCTCGTGGTTGCGCCGTACGCAGACGGGAGGTGCCGACGTATGAAAAAACCTCATCGTCGTATGTCCTTGGCCACACGGCAGGGCTTAAGCGGGTTTTTGTTCATCTCTCCGTGGTTGGTCGGTGTCACCGTTTTCTTCCTGATTCCGTTTTTCAGCACCATCATCTATGCATTCGGCAAGGTGCAGTTCGTTTCGGGCGGTGTGGAATATGAGTTCACCGGCTGGGAAAATATCCGCGAGGTGTTTTTCCGCGATCCCGACAACTTCCGTATGATTCTGGAAAATCTGGGCTCATCCATCGGCAGCGTGTTGCTCGTGTTGGTATTTTCTCTGTTTGCCGCGTTGTTGCTCAACCAGAAATTCCACGGTCGCGCCGTTGTGCGTGCGCTTTTCGCATTGCCGATCATCGTGTCCTCCGGCGTGTTGCTGATGGTGTTCAAGGAAGACCTGTTTGCACAGTCTATGATGTCCGAGCCGGGCACCATCTTCCAAAGCTCCGCGTTGGAAGATACGCTGACGAATATGGGATTGGGTCACGAGTTCGTCACCTTTGTCACCGACTTCGTCGATAATATTATGGACATCATCTGGAAATCCGGCGTGCAGATTTTGCTGTTCTTGGCAGGCTTGCAGGCGGTTCCGCGCACGTTGTATGAGGTGAGTTCGGTGGAAGGCGCCACGGCGTGGCAAACCTTCTGGAAGATCACCTTCCCGTTGCTGGCTCCCTACATCGTGCTCAACAGCGTCTACTCTATCATTGATTCCTTCACATTCTATGACAATCCCGTGATGGAAAAGGTCAACAAGTTGTTTGGCGAGATGAGCTATGGACACGCATCTGCGCTGTCAATTGCCTACTTCCTGCTGATATTCTTGCTGACGGCGACGGTGCTGGTGATCTCGTCACGCCGCGCGTTCTATCAGGAAAAGTAATCTTTCGATATCCGAAGCACAGGAGGTGCGGACGTTTTGATGACAAAACTGAATATGAATGTGGATTGGAATCGGTTGGGAAGCCGAGCCGTCAAGCGGTGGATCTGGCCGTTTTGCCGTGCGATGATCCTGTTCGGCATCTGTTTCCTACTGCTCTATCCGCTGTTGTTTATGTTTACCAGCGCGTTTCGCAGCCGAGAGGATATGTGGGATCCCTCGGTGGTGTGGATCACGCGCAACTTCACCTTGGAACATCTCGAAACCCTGATCGACGTGATCAACTATCCCAAAGCCCTCACCAACACGCTGCTCATCAGCGTAGGTACTGCAACGTTGCAGATGCTGGTGTGCTCGCTGGCGGGATATGGCTTTGCGCGGTTCCGCTTCAAGGGCCGCGAGGCACTGTTTTTGCTGGTGATATTCACCATCATCGTGCCGCCGCAGGCGATCATCAACGGTCTATATATGATTATGCGCTTTTTCCATATCCCCATATATTCTCTGTTTGCCGGCTCGGTCAATATGCTGGACACGCCGATGGCGTTTTGGGTGCAGGGACTTTTGGGAATGGGATTGCGCTCGGGCTTCTTCATATTTATCTATCGACAGTTTTATCGAGGAATGCCTGCCGATCTGGAAAACGCCGCGCTCATCGACGGTTGCGGTGCGTTCAAAACTTACTTGCGCGTAATGTTGCCAAATGCTATTATGGTGATGGTGACGGTGTTTATGTTCTCACTGGTGTGGCACTGGAACGACTCCTACACGACCAGTATTTTGTCACCTAACAACCAAACGCTGTCGGTGGCGTTGGCGGATCTGCGTATCATCGTCTTCCGACTGGACGGTGCAGGCGAAGAGGATCCGATGATCACGCAAGTGCGTGTGCAGGCGGGTGCGTTGCTCTCGATTTTGCCCATGCTGATACTGTTTATGTTTACCCAAAAAACTTTCACAGAAAGCATAGAGCGTACGGGCATCGTCGGATGATCCAAGCGTTCCGATCATCGCCGTTTGTGCAGCTGACGGCGATGATCGCAACAAAAGCTGCGTATTTAGAAAAGGAGTGCGACTAATGAAAAAGATGACTCGATGGATCAGCCTGTTGTGCTGCCTGCTGATGGTTCTCGCGTTCTTGGGCGGCTGCGGTGACAACGGCAACGGCGATGACACCGATACCACCAAAACCACCGTGGCGGCGCCTAACTATGGCGACCGTCCGCTGGAAGACAACGTGAACACCGACCAGATTGGCTTTGAAAAGAAGGAACTGGCAAACGCCAACGTCACCCTGTTCCTGCCGTATGAGCCCACCGATGATGCCAAAGAGCGCATCGCGGCTTATGAAACCTATTACGGCGGCAAAGTGAATCTGATCACCTGCTCTTGGGACGTGCGTATTTCCCGCTTGGCACAGTTGATCCAGTCCGGCGACTCCCCCGACGTTGTGTCGGTGGTGTGCAGTGATATGCCCACCTTCGCGGTGAAGGGTCTGTTGGATCCTATCGACGGCTATACCGATCTGACCAACAAGGTGTATCATCAGGAAAGCAACGACGGCATTTACAGCTTTAACGGCAAGCATTATGCGCTTACCACCTTCGCCGCTCCCTATGCTATCTTCTTCAACCGTACTATGTTCAAACGCGCGGGCGTGACCGCTCCCGACGAGCTGTACAAAGAGGGCAACTGGAACTGGGATACCTTCCGTCAGACCGCTCTGGATATGAGCGAGGACACCGATCAGGACGGCTTCAACGACGTGTGGGGCTTCGGCACCTGGCGTGACGACATCTTCCTGACCGCCAACGGCACCGACCTCATCAAAATGGAAGACGGTTATCCCGTGCTCAACGTGACTGATCCCAAGGTTTCCAAGGGTCTGCAACTGTTCCAGGATATGTTCTACACCGACCTGTCCATCCAGAAAGCACACTGGGGCTGGTACGAAGGCTTCCGCGATAAGAAAGTGGCGATGGTCTTTGAAGGCGCCGATTGGCAGATCAGCCGTCTGCTGGCCGAGGGCTTTGAAGATGAGATCGGCATCGTGCCGTTCCCGATGGGCCCCGACGCCACTGAGCAGGTCAACTATGTTGCCAATACCGGCTTCGGCCTGGGTAAAGACGCCCCCAACAAAGAGGGCGGCGCTGCCTTTATCGAATTCTTCCTCGCCGAAGGCTATAAGAGCATGATGCAGGGCAAAGGCTGGTCTCACCTGACTGATGACCAGTACGATATGCTGCACAGCATGCTCAGCCAAAAGGCTGTTGTGTCTTTGACCACTGCCTACGGTGATTTCTCCACCAAGTTCTTCAACCTGACCGACGATCTGCGCGCGGGCAAACCTGTGGGTACGCTGCTGCAATCCTACGCCCCCGTTTTGCAGGCGGAAATCGACAAGGTGGTTTCTTCGGACGTCTGATAGCACTTGAAGGGAGAGTTTACTATGAAAAACCGTTATTTTGCACGGCGCATTATCGCCCTTGCCTGTTGCTTTGTGATGGCGATAGCGATGACGGGCTGCGGCGCGGATGACGGCGGCGAGGTGAGTACGACGACTGCAACAACCACAACAACGGCCGCCGATGCTCCTTCTAACGATGGCGGCGATAAGGGCACGACGGCTGCGACCGGCGGTACGACGACCACGACCACCGGTACGACGAACGTGCCGACGGATACAGAAAGCAAGCCCAATCCGCCGACGCGTATTCCCGCGGCGCCGGATAAGCCGTACGTGGATCCGACGACGATCAATGCGGTGGGCGCCCCTGCACCCGAATGGATGCGCGAGGGCGAGATGTATACCCACGGCACCTATCTCATCCCCGGCGATTTTATGTATGACCTCAACGAGTGGGCACCCTATTTCAACTTCATTACCGGCTCTGCTTGGAACACCGATACCAACAACACCTACCGCGAGCTTGGTGTGAAGAGCGACTCGTATTTCGACCCCTACCACGTTTTCAGCGACCACAACATTACCGTGATGACCGCGCGTGGTGAGTACGTGCAATCAGACTATATCGAGCCGGGTCGCAACGACTTGTACGTGGTTTGCCACAACTGTCCCGATATGACGCTGCCGTGGGCGTATGACTATATCGACCGCGCCATGTCCTTTGGACAGACGGGTATGTTCTTTGACGATATCCGCGCTCCCTATGAGAGCATCGCCAAAGCGTATAATACCTGCTACTCCACCAACCACAAACATACGTTGACGGGCACCAATACCTACAACTATTTCCACAGCACCCTGCCCGCCATCTACGACTACGTCAAAAAGCAAAATCCCAACTTCTACGTACTGCTCAACGGCGGCAACCCCATGTCGCCCGCCGATGACGTGAGTACGCCCAAAACGGTTTGGCCGTTTGCTGACGCACTTATGTGGGAGCACGCTATCTATGACGCCAACACCACCAAGTGGTGCTCGTGGGCGATGCTGAAAAATGCGGCGGAGATTTTGAAGCCCGGCATCGACAACGGCAAGGTGGAATTGCTCCTGTCCTATTCCTACAACAAGATGACCAAGCAAAAGGCCTTGGATGCCGTGAAGTATACGCTGGCCTATTGCCGCCTCTACGACTATATGTGGAGTGATTATAACACTCTGCTGACCTCGCCGCTTGGCTTGGATCAGGTCAAAGAGGTCTACGGCACCAAGACCGGCCCTGCGGGCGCCTATGGCGTGTTCTACGGTCGCGTGGTGGAGGCAACGAGCGGTGCGGCTATTGCGGGTGTGACCGTGAAGGCTGGCAATGTCAAGGCGACCACCGACGATAACGGCTACTTCTCCATCAGGACGCCGAAAAACACCACCACCGTGACCCTCACTTGCGACGGCTATAAAACCACGTCGCAGCGCTTGACGGGCTATCAGGATAACCTGAAAATGGAAAAGACGAGTGGCAAGACCTATTATGTCGCGCCTTTCGGCAGCAACGACAACGACGGTCTGTCCAAAGCCACCCCGTGGCGCAGCATCAACAACGGTGATGCGAAGGGTATTCTCAAGCCCGGTGACACGGTCGTGCTGACCGAGGGTACGTACAGCGTGCCCAACCAAACGGTCTACAAGTCTTCCGGTACCGCCGATGCGCCCATCACCTATATAGCGGACGGCTACGTGGTCGTGCGTACGGCACAGGGCAACGGTTCTCCGTTTGTGCTGAAAGGTAACTATACGGTGTGGGACGGCATTATCTTTGAAGGCAGCCAAGCGGGCGTGAAGAGCCTGATGACCGTCGTCGGCAACTATAACCACATCCGCAACTGCGAATTCGGTGATACCGCGTTCTATAACGAAGCCAACAAGCTGTCGGCTGAGTCGGCGGTCACCATTCGCGGTGAAAACACCAAGTTCCACCACAACGTGCTCGGCAGTGACGTCTATGCGTCGACCGCGTTGCGTGTGGAGGCGAAATCTGCCGAAATCCTGCACAATACCTTTGACGGTACCTTGACCGCAGGCGGCAAAACCAAAACGGCACTCACCCTGACCAATGCGGGCGACTCCATCGTGATCAAGAACAATATGTTCAGCACCTACGATCAGGCGTACGCAAACGGCAAGGGAGCCACCTTTGCGGGCAACTTCTTCAACAAGACCTCGCGCGATGCGGCTTGTGCCGGCGACAAGGATCAGTTGGACAAGGATCCCTGTTTTATGTGGCAACTCTCGGGCGACTATGACCTCAAACGCACCAGCCCCGCTGTCAATGCGGGCGTGTATGCGGGCTTTGCCTATCGCGGCTCTGCTCCCGACATCGGTGCTTGGGAGACCGCCTACAACGACAACTATGATGCGGTGCTCAACGGCCGCGTGATGACGCGCGTCTTTGCCAACACGGTGGTGCTGCTCAACACCTCGCTCGCTGAGCAGGTGGTTTCGGTACCGCTTGGCGTGTCCGGCGCGCAGCTCAAAGAAGTTTTGGGCGACAAGATCTGGACGGCTGACGGCAGTGGCAACCTTCTGGTGACGGTGCCCGCTGACCGCGCACTCATTTTGGTCGGCGTGGACAAATAATGAACTTAAAAAACCGCCGCCTCGTTTGGCGGCGGTTTTTGTCCTTTGACAGAAAGGAAACAATATGCAACGGAAACTTAGTGAACGCGAAAACTTTTTTCGCGTAATGAAAGGTGAAGGGTTTGAGCGTATTCCGCTGTTTTTAACCCTGTGTGACCGTTTGAAAGAACGATTGCGTACGGAGCGTGGTGTCACAGACTCACAAGCCTATTACGGCATTCCCTTCGTGTACGCAGGCCCCGCACCTTCGCGTTATCCGGTGGATTACACGCCCTATTACCGTGACAAACAGGTGGATTATATCGGCGAATGGGGTGACGGGCACCGCTATGGCAGTATGGAACATTTCACCCACTTCATTCCCTGTATGGACACCTTTGAAACGCCCGAACAGGTGCGTGCATTTCCGCTGCCTGACGTGCTTGCGGATTATCGCTGGGAAAATACTGCCGCCGAGGTGCAAGCACGCAAAGAACAGGATAAAATCGTCATCGGCAGCATCAATATCGACGTTTTTGAGCCGGCGTGGTATCTGCGCGGCTTGGAACAGATGCTGATGGATTTTTACGACGACGAAGAGATGGCGTTTGCTTGCCTTGACCGCATCGGTGAATGTAAAGAACAGGTGGCGGTGCGGTTGGCACAGGCAGGGGTGGACGTTATCGTGTTTGGCGACGACGTAGGCACGCAAAACGGGATGATGATCTCGCCCGCTATGTGGCGCAAATATTTGCAGCCGCGCCTCAAACAAATTATTCGCCGTGTGAAAGAGACGAGCCCCGACGTTTTGTGCTATTATCATTCCGATGGCGACATCCGCGACATTTTGCCGGAACTGTTGGATTGCGGTATGGATATTCTCAACCCCATCCAGCCTGAGTGTATGAACCCCGTCGACATCTATACGCAGTATCACCATCGCGTGGCGCTGTGGGGAACTATCGGCACGCAAACGACTATGCCGTTTGGCACCGTGGGTGACGTGCGCGAAAAGGCGTTGGAAATGCTGCAGCTCGCTAAAAAAAGCGGGCGCTTGGTGTTAGCGCCCACTCATTTGCTGGAACCTGAGGTCCCGCTGGAAAATA
>SVOU01000092.1 GCA_015066215.1 Oscillospiraceae bacterium
GTGACGGCACGTTTCTTGAGGAGCTGATGCGCAAAAGCGGCGTGGATACCTCGCTGGTGAAGCGGGTGGATGCGCCTAACGGTCACGCGGTCATTCAAGTGAGCAGCCACGGCGAAAACGCGATTTTCCTTTTCGCAGGCTCCAACGATATGCTCGACCGCGCATATATCGACGGGGTGTTGGCACGATTTGGCGCAGGCGACCTGTTGCTGCTGCAAAACGAGGTCAACGATATCGCCTATATCGTGGAAAAAGCCCACGAGCGGGCGATACCCATTATGCTCAACCCCTCACCGTATAACGAAAAGATTAAAGCGGTGGATTTTGCGAAGCTGTCGTATCTCATTCTAAACGAGGTGGAGGCGGCGGACATCACGGGTCTGCAAGATCCTGCTGCTTGTTTGGACTATTTCAAAGAGCGGTATCCGCACCTGAAAGTGATGCTCACGCTCGGCAAAAACGGCAGCATTTTTGCGGACGGCGAAAATATGTGGCGACAGCCGATCTATCCCGTGCCCGTGGTGGATACCACCGCCGCAGGGGACACATTCACCGGCTATTTTCTGGCGGGCATCGCCAACGGCTGTGCGCCGCAGGAGATATTGCAGACCGCCTCTCTGGCGGCCGCTATTGCGGTGTCACGCAAGGGTGCGGCACCGTCTATCCCCACGCGGGAAGAAGTGACGGCTGCGTGGGATGATTTGACGCAACGAGATAAGGAGTGAAGGCTGTGAGAACATTTATCTTGGGTACTGACTGGTGGACAGACTGCGATGACGCGGTCGCGATCAGGATGTTGGCGCGTGCCCACAAGGCGGGGGAGATCACGCTGGCGGGTATTGGCATCAACGCTTGTATGCCATATTCCGTTCCTGCTTTGGACGGCTTTTTGCACGCGGAAGGGGTGGACGATATTCCCCTTGGCATAGATTTGGAGGCGACCGATTTCACAGGCACGCCGCCTTTTCAAAAGCGTTTGGCATCGCTGTGCAAGCGATATCCGTCCAATGAAGCCGCGTGCGACGCCGTTAGGCTGTATCGGCAAATATTGCACGACAGTCAGGAAAAGGTGGAGATCGTGGAGATCGGCTTTTTGCAGGTGATCGCCAACGTGCTTAAAAGCGAGCCTGACGATGTTTCGCCGTTGAGCGGAATGGAATTGGTGCGCGAAAAGGTTGCGAAAATGTGGGTGATGGCAGGGAAATGGGACGAGGAAAACGGCGTGGAGCACAACTTCGCCAACAACCGCCGCTCGCGTGAAGCGGCGCAGTATTTTTGCGCGTACTGTCCCGTGCCGATCACCTTTTTGGGCTTTGAGATCGGCTATGACGTGATCTCGGGCGGAGAGCTTGCCAAAGACGATACGCTTTATCAGGTGCTGTGCGATCACGGCTCATTTAACGGCAGAAGCTCGTGGGACCCGATGCTGGCGCTGTTGGCACTGGTGGGCGACGAAGAAAAGGCAGGCTACAAGACGGTGCGCGGTACGGCTACGGTGGATGCCGCAACAGGTGCCAATCATTTTGCCGAAAGCGAAGACGGCAAGCATGTGTACGTGATCAAAAAATATTCCAACGATAAATACGTGGAGATGATCCACGAGCGGATACTGTGAGCGGATAACGATAACAACGAAAGGAGCTTGACCTTGTATGATGTCTTTTAAGCTGAAACTGGAAATGCCCGACGATACCACGGTGTGGGTCAATATGCTGCAAATCGTGAAAATGCAAAAGGATGCGGCGGGACGCTATTTTATCTTTATGAGCAACGGCGAGGTGTTTGAGATAAACCACAGTGCTGCCAAACGCGTTGAGGAATGCTTCGAGGGATAAGCTATACTACTGTGAATCAAAGGGAAGCGATGATATGGAACTTTTGTTAAAGGTGCTTGTACGGTCGGTCGTTTCGGTACTGATCGGCATTGTCATCGGCAGCGAGCGTGCGCGTCACGGACGCGCTGCGGGCGCGCGCACGCATATATTGGTGGCACTCGGCGCCGCGCTGACGGCGATGATCAGCCTGTATGCCAAAGAGGTTTTGGGATACACGGGGGATATATTCAGGCTCTCGGCGCAGGTGATTTCGGGCGTCGGCTTCTTGGGCGCAGGCGTCATTATTCTCAAAAATAACAATATGATCACCGGACTGACGACGGCGGCGGGTGTGTGGACGACCAGCGTTATCGGCATTGCCGTCGGCTGCGGCTTTTATTTGGGGGCTGTGGTGGTGACGGTGCTGTATATGCTCGCCATTGTGCTTTTGGGCAAGCTGGAAAGGGGCAAGAAAAACGGCGAGGTCATCTATTTAGAGATCGACGATATGTATCAAGCCAACGCCATCGTCGAACAGCTTTCCAAGGAGAGCGGGGCCAAGTTCACCTGCAACTTTTTGCCGCCCAAAAGCGGTCACGACGGCAATTTGGGTATCAGCTTGTTCGTGAAGGATAAAAAGACGTTTGATATAACAATGTGGAAGGACAATCCGCATATCGTGTTTTACGAAGAGGAATGACGCGGCTGCAAATGTGGATCTGTCTGTGTTATAATGGATGCATAATCGTGAATGTGGACAAAGATAAAAGAGGAGGAGTCGAAAATGAGAGGAAAAAGATGGTTGGCACTGGTTTTGACGGTGCTGTTGGCATTGCCGCTGTCGCTGTTGACGGGCTGTGATGCGATCAGCGTGGAAGACGTGAAGGCTGATCCGATGAAGTTCGTTGAGGACGGCTTCAAACTGTCGATCGGCAACACGCCGCTGGCTGTGCTGCAAAACGAGAACGACAAGATGAGCGTTGCCGTCGAGGGCAATTTTGAAGGCGCGGAGCTTGATTTCAAGCTGGCTATGGATGAGCTGGCGAAAAAGTGCGTGCTGGATTTGGCGTTCGAGAGCGAATCCGCTGCTTTTGCGGGAAGTATGTACTATAACGGCAATGCCATTGCGGTAAAAAGCGATTTCCTCAAGGATCTGTTCGGTACCGATACGGTCGGTATGGACATCCACGTCACCTTGGAGTCCCTCAAAAAGTCGCCGCTGTTTCTGTCGCTCTTGGAAATTTCGGGTATGAGCGCCGAAGAGTTTGAGGCGTCGCTTAAAGAGGTGATCGACTTTGAGGCGCTTGAGAAGGCGCTCAAAGACCTCGAAAAGTATACCGGGGATCTGCCCAAAGATTTCAATAAAGTAACCGGTGTTGCCGAGGAAACCGTCGTTATCGACGGCGTGGAGATAGACACGATCGTGATCACGTCCGAGTGGGACAAAGAGGCGTATGAGGACGCCGTCAAAAAGCTGTCCGACCTGATGAAGGATTTGACGAAAGCGGCAGGTGGCGAACAGACGGATATCGACAATGCCGGCTTGCAGATCTCTACCGCGCCGACGGTTGCGACGACCAAGTATTATCTTGCCGCCAAGACGGGCGCGCTGGTGAAGGTGACGTCCGAAAGCACGGTGGAGCAAGAGGCGGGTAAAGAAACCGTGAAAACGGAATCGGCTTATACCGTCACCTTCGGCGCAACGCCCGAAGTGATGTTTATGCCCGCCTTCACGGTGGACGTCAAGCAAAAAGATCTGACCTTTGCCATCGACGGCAAATCGTCTATCGTTGACGGCGAGCTGGTGATTGCGGGTGACGCTAAATTGGACGCAGGGGAAACGGAAAAAGAGGGCAGCTACAAGCTGGCTGTGGATGTCCACGGCGACTACGTGTTGACGTTTTTCGACAAAGACGGCAAGGAGTCCGACATGCTTGTGCGCGGCACGATCGAGAGCGATGAGAACAGCTTTGAACTGAGCTGCCGCTTGATCGAGGGCGACAAAAATCGCGGCATCCTCTCAATTTCTGTTACCTACGGTGAAGACGTGCCCGACGTGCCCGAATATAAGGACCTGCTGGGACTGACGCAGGATGAGCTGCTGCCGATCTTGCAGATGTTCGGTATGCAACCCGCGGTTGACGACGCGTTTTTCTATGAAGAAGTGCTGCGCCTTGCCGAGGTGGACGAGGCCGCGCTGGACGCCCATCTGGCGACTTATGCGGACGAGGGCTTTGAGAGTGAGCAGGAATTCCTCTATTACACCTACGCCGACTGTGTATACGTTGACCTGTACTATACCTACGGCGTCAGCCAAGAGGAGCTGGACGCCATTGTGCAAGGCGTCATTGACGAGGGCGGCACCACGCAGGATCTGGCGTTGACGATGATGTACGCGTATGAAGCCTATACCACGGAAGAAGCGTAAATGATAAAAACGGCGAAGAGTTTCTCTTCGCCGTTTTTTGTGGAAAATTTTTCGTAAAAAGGCTTGACAAAGCGCGAGTCGGTGTTATAATACTAGTGGTTAGCAAAGGCTAACCGTTATTTTGAGGCGTCGGTTAGCCTAAGCTAATCGCAAATCGTGACGAGCAAGAGTGAGCGGTGAACGTTATGACTTTGAGAGATGCTGTTGAAGGAAAAGAATATGTCATTCGGCAGATCGTCACCGATGACGAGGAGCTGGACGCCTTCCTGTTTTCGCTCGGCTGTTACAGCGGCGAAAGCATCACGGTCGTCACCCGCAAAAAGAACAGCTGCGTCGTTTCCATCAAGGACGCACGCTATAATATCGATATCCAGTTGGCGGATGCCATCCTGATCTGATCTTGTTTGGTCAAAGCGGCATCTGCTGCTTTTTCAAACGTCGGTTAGCCGCCGCTAACCGCAAGCGTTGTTTAGTAAAAACCTATACATAAGAAGGGAAGATCACCATGAGAATTGCCTTGGCGGGCAACCCGAACTCGGGCAAGACAACCATGTATAACGCTCTGACCGGCTCCAATGAAAAGGTCGGCAACTGGGCAGGCGTGACGGTGTCGAAAAAGGAACACGCCATCAAAAAGGCGTACTATGACGGTGTGGAGCAACTGAGCATCGTTGACCTTCCCGGCGCCTATTCGATGTCGCCGTTTACGAGTGAGGAGAGCATCACCAGCCAGTTCGTCAAGCAGGAAAATCCCGATGCGATCATCAACATCGTGGACGCGACGAATCTGAGCCGCAGCCTGTTTTTTACAACACAGTTGCTGGAGCTGGGTATTCCCGTGGTGGTTGCGCTCAACAAGAGCGACATCAATAAGAAAAAGGAAACCGAGATCGACGCAGACGCTCTCGCCGCTTTTCTGAATTGCCCTGTGGTAAACACGGTGTCCACTTCCGCTGACGGTCTCAAAGCGGCAATCGCTGCCGCTGCGGCGCGCGTGGGCAAAAAGCAGGACGCACCGTACACGCAGGCGGATATTGATCTGACCGATAAAAAGGCGGTGCAAGCAGAAGACCGCAAGCGCTTTGCGTTTGTCAACGACATCGTGAAAAAGGTCGAGACCCGCAAAGTTCTGACAAAGGATAAAAACTTCGGCGATAAGATCGACGCCGTGCTGACCAACAAGTGGCTGGGCATTCCGATATTCGCAGTCGTGATGTTTTTGGTGTTCTACATATCTCAAACCACGCTCGGCACCTGGATCGCCGAAGGCTATGAGTTTGAAAACGGCACCGTGATCCCCGGCTTGGTCACCATCTTGGAGTGGTTTCAGGAGTGGGTGCGCGGTTTGCTGGCGGGGGCCAGCCCGCTGTTGCAGGCGCTGTTGGTTGACGGGGTCATCGGCGGCGCGGTCGCGGTGGTCGGTTTTTTGCCGCTCGTGATGGTGATGTATTTCCTCATCGCCCTTTTGGAGGACTGCGGCTATATGTCCCGTGTGGCGGTCGTTTTGGATCCCATTTTCAAAAAGGTCGGTCTTTCGGGCAAATCGGTCATCCCCTTCGTCATCACTATCGGCTGTGCCGTCCCCGGCGTTATGGCGAGCCGTACTATCCGCAACGAGCGTGAGCGCCGCGCGACGGCGATGCTCGCTCCCTTTATGCCCTGCGGTGCAAAAATTCCCGTCATCTCCCTGTTTGCGGGCGCTTTCTTTGATAACGCGGGCTGGGTAAGTACGCTGATGTACCTGTCGGGTATCGTGCTGATATTCCTCGGCGCGTTGCTTGTCAACAAGATCACCGCCTACAAAGCAAAAAAATCCTATTTTATCATCGAATTGCCCGAATACAAAGC
>SVOU01000093.1 GCA_015066215.1 Oscillospiraceae bacterium
ATTTACTCATCTTGACGCCATCGGCGCCAAGAATCATACCCTGTGCCGAGCGCTTCTGATAAGGCTCCTTGCAGGGAACAACACCCAGATCATACAGGAAGCGGTGCCAGAAACGGGAATAGATCATGTGGCGGGTAACGTGTTCCATACCACCGTTGTACCAGTCAACGGGCATCCAGTAGTTGAGCTTATCCTGCGCGGCAAGCGCCTCGCTATTGTGGGGATCCACATAGCGCAGGAAGTACCACGAAGAGCCTGCCCACTGGGGCATGGTGTCGGTTTCACGGCGTGCGGGCGCACCACAGCGCGGGCAGGTGCAGTTGACGAAGCTGTCGATCTTCGCGAGCGGGCTTTCGCCACCCTCACCAGGTTCAAAGTTTTCCACCTCGGGCAAACGCAACGGGAGCTGATCGTACGGCACGGGAACCATACCGCAGTGGTCACAATGCACGATGGGAATGGGCTCACCCCAATAGCGCTGGCGGTTGAACGCCCAGTCCTTCATCTTATACTGCACACCCTCCTCGCCGATGCCTTTTTCTTGCAGGAATTGCAGCATACGGGCGATGGAGTCTTTTTTGTTGGTGAAGCCGTTGAGGAAGTCGGAGTTGATCATCACACCGTCGCCGGCATAGGCTTCCTTCTCAATGTCGCCGCCTTCGATGACCTGCACGATGTCGATGCCGAATTTCTTGGCAAACTCATAGTCACGCTGATCGTGGGCGGGCACCGCCATAATGGCACCTGTGCCATAGCCCATCATCACGTAGTCGGAGATGTAGATGGGGATCTCCTTGCCGCTGACGGGATTGACAGCACGCAAGCCCTCGATGCACACGCCCGTCTTATCTTTGACAAGCTGGGTGCGCTCAAACTCGGTCTTTTTCGCACATTCCGCCTTGTAGTCATCCAGTGCGTCCACGTTCTGAATGCGGTCGCGATATTTTTCCAACAGCGGATGCTCGGGCGCGACGACCATAAAGGTCACGCCGAACAGGGTGTCACAGCGGGTGGTATACACGCGCAGTTTTTCGTCGGTGCCGGCGATGTTAAAGTTGACAAATGCGCCGGTCGAGCGACCGATCCAGTTTTCCTGCTGTTGGCGGATGTTAAGAGGATATTCCACCTCGTCCAAGCCCTCGAGCAGCTTGTCGGCATAAGCGGTGATACGCAGATACCACACGTCCTTTGCCTTTTGCACGATGGTGCTGTTGCAGATATCGCACTTGCCGCCCTGGGAGTCCTCGTTGGAGAGCACCACTTTGCAGTGCGGGCAATAGTTGACAAGGGCGGTATCACGGAATACCAGCCCGTTTTCAAACATTTTCAGGAAAATCCATTGCGTCCAGCGATAGTAGTCTTCTTCGGTGGTATCGACGGTGCGATCCCAGTCAAAGGAGAAGCCGACACGTTTGAGCTGCTGGGTGAATTTGCGGATGTTCTGATCGGTCACCTGACGGGGATGAATGCCCGTTTTAACCGCATAGTTTTCGGTGGGCAGACCGTAAGCGTCAAAGCCGATGGGGAACAACACGTTGTAGCCCTGCATACGGCGTTTGCGGCAGATGACTTCCATGCCGGAATACGCCTTGATGTGACCGACGTGCATACCTGCACCCGACGGATAAGGGAATTCGATCAAGCCATAGAATTTGGGCTTGTCAAATTGGTCGACCGCTTTGAACGCGCCCGCCTCTTCCCAACGCTTTTGCCATTTGCTTTCAACAGATTTCGGATCGTATTGCATTAAAGTTGCGCCTCACTTTCGATAATGCCGGAGAGATCGACCGGAGTGCCGTCTTTCCACAGACGCTCCAAGTCGTAATATTGCCGCGCTTGCGGCTGAAAAACGTGCAGGATCACTGCGCCGTAGTCCATCAAGATCCAATTGGCACTGCCGTAGCCTTCGGTACGCAGCGGCGTCACGCCTGCTTCGCTCAAAGCCACGTCAACATAGTCGGTCAGGGCTTTCACCTGTGTCGAACTGTTGCCGCCCGCGACTACAAAATAGTCCGCCAGGGAGCTGACCTCTTTTATTTGTATCGCGCAGATTTTGGCAGCCTTGTGGCTGTCCAACACCTTCACGATGCGTTCCATCAATTCCTTGGATTTCATAGATTTCCTTCCTTTATTCGTCACTCTCGTCCGTTTCTTCCAGCGAGCCGTCCTGCGGCACCGTCACCGTATCCCAAGTTGCCGTCTGGGTGTCCGACTCTTTGGAATTGCGCACCTCGCTGATTGCCAGATCTTCAATACCCATTTCAACGCCATAGGGGTTGAAATGCCCGTTGAGCAGCGCGAGCAGATCTTCGGCGTGCACGCTGTAAATATGCTGTGTGCCGTTTTTGGCAGCCTCACCGGGGAGAACGTGATAGCGCATATTTGTCAGCTGCCAATCAGCCATACCCGCGATCAAAGCACTCATAGCTTCCTCATAATCGGTATTTTCGGCGGTCTTGTTGCTCATACCTGCCAGCAGCGACTCGCGACCTTGCGCAAGGTTGTCCACGCGAATGGGCGTTGAACTGCTCATAACGGGGTCAAACACCTCATCCAAAAGAGCCGTCTCCGACAGAGCGGTCAAGCGCTGGAACAGTGCCGTGAACACCTGACGCTGATGCAAAAGCCGTTGCAGATCGGTAGCGGGGGTGTCCTTGTAGCCGAATTCGAGAGCATAGTAAAGTGCCGCTTCACCGCTGAGCGTTTGCACGCCCTTGTCATAGGTCACATCGTCAACCTTCAGCTTCTCTGCCAGCTCGACATCCACGCCGCCCACCGCATTGACCATCTGTACGAACGCTTTGCGGGGGAACAGGAAGAACGCGTCAACGGGCATACTGTATTGGTCGTTGAAGATATCGATCAGGTTGCCCGAAGCAGAACCTTTTTTGGTGGTGACAACTTGACCGCAAGGGATATGCACATTTTCTTCGTTGATCTCTGCAGTGTCCAACACGCGGTGACGGCAAAGGTCACACCAAGTCAACTCCTTGGGAGATGCCCAGACCGCGCCAAAGGTGGTCACGTCCCACCCTTCGGTCTTGCCGATATACGTCGCGACAGGGATCTGCAGCACATCGACGGTATCCTTTTCCTTGTCGACGCAGACCAGCGACAGCATCTCCAAGGGGTCGGTGCTGCTTTCGCCCATCACACCGATCATATAATAGGAAACCTTGGAAAGCTGATCCTTGGCGGTAGTATCGTGGTCAACGGGGGGAGCGGTGATAGGCTTATCCTCCGTTGTGAACTCTTTATACACAAATCTGCCCAGCACAAACAAAAATGCCAACAGCACCAGCAAAAACAGTACCAGCAGCACCTTGATCACGATGCGAACAGGAGAGGATTTTTTCTTTTTCTTGCCCGTTTTGCGGGGTGCTCCTTGGTTGGAAGCGGTCGATCTACGTTTCTCATCTGCCATTGAAAACGTACCTCCTTACTTTTCACAAACCAGTTCGTTATAGGCATATACCGTGTCGGGATGGATCGGCTTTTCGCGGTTTGCCAGATCCGTCACCGTATATTGCAAAGCAAACAGCATCGCGGCGGTCATATCCTGCTCCGACAGCACGCACATTTTTTCTACGTCGGGATAGGTGCGGTCAGCAGAGGTAAAGTCCGCCAGATACACGATTTTTTCCAGCAAAGACATCCCCGCGCGACCCGTGGTATGATAGCGTACCGCAGTCACAATATCCTCGTCGATATGCAGGATGTGCTGCAAAAACGCAGCACCCGCCACCGCATGCCACAAAGGCGGTGAGGCTTTTGTTGCCGTGTCTATTAGTATACCAAACTCTTGCAAAATTTGCAACTGTGTGTTTCGGTCTGTATCCTTCATAATATCGTGCAAAAGTCCCGCTTTGCGCGCTTTTTGCACGTCTGCGCCGTATTTCTCTGCTAAAAAAGCGGCACGGTCAGCCACCGCCAGCGAATGTGCAAATCGCTTTTCGGTCAAACGCGCGCGCAAAATATCGAGATATTGCTCCTCGTCGTCCAGCTGCCGCATATTGTCGGTAGCGGTGTACAGCCGCTGTGCACAGATGTAGTCCGCCACGCAAGGCGGCACGAGCGCGGTCATATCCTCCCCCGCTCGCGCCATATCGCGCAGTTGGGTCGAGGACACCTGCGTCACCGCCTGCGGCAACACAAAGCAACGTGCGCCCTGTTCTTGCATACGCTCTGCGCGAGCACGCAGTTCTGCTGCGTCTTTGTCGTCGCGCGGCACGGTGCAAAGCGTCGCCATACGGGCAATATCCGCAAAGCGGTACCAGCTCGGCAGGGTGACGAACATATCCGCGCCCGTGAGCAAAAACCAATCCGCGTCGGGATAGGCAGCGGTCAGGTCGGTCAGCGTGTCTACCGTAAAGCTCGCGCCGCCGCGCGAAATCTCCGCATCGGACACCTCTGCCCACGGCAGTTGTGCCGTCGCGAGCTTGCACATCGCCAGACGTTGCTCGGCCGCCGCCATTTCGCTTTTCAGTTTGTGGGGCGGCGTGGCGGTGGGCATAAATATGACCTTGTCCAAAGACAGCGCCTCTACAAATGCCTGTGCCAGCTCAATATGCCCGTTGTGAATGGGGTCAAAGCTGCCCCCATACAGCGCTATACGCATCCTTTGCGCCTTCCTTTCGGTTACTTGCGGGGCAAAACGATCTGCGGATCCTTTTCGTTGCGGCGATACAGCACGAAGTTGCGGCCAATGACCTGTACCACCTCGGCGTTGACCGCCTGTGCTAATTGTTCAGCCGCTTCACGGCTGGTGGCGGGGGCGGTTTCCAGCACGCGCCCTTTTATCAATTCGCGAGCCGTCAGCGCATCATCTGCCTGCTTGGCGATGGTATCCGAATGGCCGCCCTTGCCCACGTGGACGATAGGCTCCAGCGTGTTGGCAAGGCCGCGCAGATAGGCTCTTTGTTTGCTGTTAAGCATAGATGTTTCTCCTTTATTCTTACTCAGCGTGTGCCGCCAGATACGCCTGCAACTCTTTGGAGAACGCCTCCAAAGCCTTGCCGCGATGGCTGACCGCATCCTTTTCGGCGGGTGTCATTTCGGCGAAGCTCTTGTCCCCCACCACAAAGAGGGGATCATAGCCAAAGCCGCCTGCGCCGCGGGTGGTATCGGCAATAACGCCGTCGCAGCGACCTTCGCCCGTAACCACGTCGCCGTTAGGGAACACGCAGGTGATGACCGACACGAAATGTGCGGTGCGTTTTTCAGCAGGCACGTCCTGCATCATCGCCAGCAATTTGGCGTTGCAATCCTCGTAGGTGCCGTTTTCGCCCGCAAAGCGGGAGGAATAGACACCGGGCGCGCCGTCAAGCGCGTCCACCATCATACCGGAATCGTCTGCAATCGCGGGAAGCCCCGTGAAATCGCAGGCGGAATCCGCTTTCAAAAAGGCGTTGCTCAAAAAGGTCTCGCCCGTTTCTTCCACCTCGGGCAAAGATACGCCCAGTTGGCTGTCGGTCACCGCCTCAATATTCAGCGGCACCAGAATACGCGCCAACTCCTCACATTTGTGCGGGTTGTGCGTCGCAATTACAAATTTCATTATACTTCCTCCCCAAAAAGACCTGCCGCAAAAGTGTCGGGATCAAAGGGCTGCAGATCGTCGATACCCTCACCCACGCCGACGAATTTGACGGGTACGTTGAGGTCCTCGCGGATTGCCAGCACCACACCGCCGCGTGCCGTGCCGTCCAGTTTGGTCAACACGATACCCGTAATATCCGCCGCGTTTTTGAACTCACGCGCCTGATTGACGGCGTTTTGCCCTGTGGTCGCATCCAACACCAGCAGCGTTTCGCAGTCGGCATCGGGCAGTTCACGGCTGATGACGCGGCGAATCTTCGCCAGCTCGTCCATCAGATTTTTCTTGTTGTGCAGGCGTCCTGCGGTATCGCAGATAACCACGTCCGCTTTGCGCGCTTTGGCGGCGCTGAGACTATC
>SVOU01000094.1 GCA_015066215.1 Oscillospiraceae bacterium
CGCTGGCTGGTGGACGATTGCGGCAAGTTTGTGCTGCGTGAGCAACGCCGCGGCAACACCTACGACGCTATTTTGATGGATCCGCCGTCTTACGGACGCGGTCCCGGCGGCGAGGTGTGGAAGCTGGAGGAGCAGATTTACGGTTTGGTGGAGGAGTGTGCCAAACTTCTCTCGGACGATCCGCTTTTCTTTGTCATCAACTCCTATACCGCGGGGCTTTCTCCGTCGGTAATGCAATATATTCTCGGCTCACTGGTCAGCCCCACTCACGGCGGCCGCGTGGAGGCAGATGAGATCGGTCTGCCCGTGACCGAGAGCGGGCTGGTGTTGCCTTGCGGCGCTACCGCGATGTGGGTGAAGGACTAACCGTTATAATACAGGAAGGCAAATACTATGGAAATGCTTCGCACGGAAAACCTGCGTTTTCAGTATGAATACGAAGAAGAAGCCCCCACGCTGGTGTTGGACGATTTGAACCTCACCATCGAAGAGGGCAGCTTCGTTGCGCTTTTGGGGCATAATGGCTCGGGCAAATCGACGCTGGCGAAGCATTTTAACGCGATCCAGTTGCCCACGGGCGGACGCGTGCTGGTGCGGGATATGGACACCGCTGACGAGTCTTTGTGCCTCAAAATCCGCCAAACGGTGGGTATGGTGCTGCAAAACCCCGACAACCAGCTTGTGTCTACCATTGTGGAAGAAGACGTGGCGTTTGGTCCCGAAAACTTGGGTATACCGCCTGCGGAAATTGCACAGCGGGTGACCGATGCTTTGCAACTGGTGGGTATGGAAGCCTATCGCGACCACGCACCGCACAAATTGTCGGGCGGACAAAAACAACGGGTGGCCATCGCGGGTATTTTGGCGATGCAGCCCGATTGTCTGGTGTTGGACGAGCCTACGGCAATGCTCGACCCCCAAGGTCGCAAGGAAGTGCTGGAAACGGTGCGGCGGCTCAATCGCGAGCGCGGTATGACGGTGGTGCTGATCACGCACTATATGGAAGAGGCGGCACAGGCCGACCGCGTCGTCGTGATGGACGATGGGCATATTCTGCGCGACGGCACTCCAAAAGAAGTGTTCGCCTGCGTGGAAGAATTGCGCGCGGTGGCATTGGACGTGCCGCAACCTACCGAACTTTGTCATTTGTTGCGCAAAGCGGGCATCGATCTGCCGTCGGATGTTTTGACGGTGGAGGAATGCGTCGATGCGCTTCTCAAATATAAGGGGGTGGGGGAATGAGTTTGCTCGAAACCCGCGATCTCGTGTATACCTACGCCCCCCGCACGCCTTTTGAAAAAACGGCGTTAAAACAAGTGTCTGTCGCCATTGAAGAGGGCGAACTGGTGGGAGTTATCGGGCATACGGGCTCGGGAAAATCCACCCTGATTCAGCATCTCAACGGACTTTTACGTCCCACGGCGGGACAGGTGCTGCTGGACGGCAAGGATATTTGGGAAGAACCCAAAAAGATCCGCGCGGTGCGCTTTGCCGTGGGTATGGTGTTCCAATATCCCGAGCATCAGTTGTTTGAGGAAACGGTCTACAAGGATATTGCTTTCGGTCCGAAAAATCAGGGCCTTTCGGAGGAGAAAATCGACAGCCGCGTGCGTGAAGCCGCCAAGGCGGTGGAACTGTCGGACGATCTGCTCGAAAAATCCCCCTTTGAGCTGTCGGGCGGTCAAAAACGCCGCGTAGCTATCGCCGGCGTGATGGCGATGCGCCCGCGTATCCTCATTTTGGATGAGCCGACGGCGGGACTTGATCCGCGGGGTCGCGACAGAGTGCTGCGCCTGATCCGTCAATACCGTGACGCACACAACACCACCGTCATCTTGGTGTCCCACAGCATGGAAGACGTGGCGCGTATTGCTGACCGCGTGCTGGTGATGAACGGCGGCGAAGTGGCGATGCTGGATACGGCGGCCAACGTGTTCTCGCGCGGCGAAGAACTGACCGAGATGGGTTTGTCTGTTCCTGCCGTCACGCGGATATGGATGGAACTGCGCAAACGCGGCTTGGACGTCGGCGAAAACGTCTACACCGTGGCGCAGGCGGCGGAGCGGCTGCTTCCTTTGCTGAAAGGGGGCGATGCGCGTGTTGACTGATATCACGATCGGGCAATTTTTCCCCGGCAACTCGCTGCTGCATCGCCTTGACCCGCGTATCAAGCTGGTGCTGACGCTTTTCTACATCGTGCTTGTGTTTGTCCCCCAAAACTGGCTGGGACTGTTGATCGCGGTGGCGTTTTTAATCGTCGCACTTGCCTGCTCGCGCTTGCCGGCAAGGCTTATCTTGCGCAGCCTCAAACCGACGGTGCCGATCATTCTCTTGACGGCGATCATCAACCTGTTTTACGTGGCGGGCGACGTGCTGTGGAGCTGGTGGATATTCACCATCACCTATCAGGGCGTCACCACGGCGGTGTTTATCGCGATACGGCTTTTGTGCCTGATCGCGGGCAGTTCGCTGTTGACCTACACCACCTCGCCCACAACTCTGACCGATGCGATGGAGCGTCTGCTCAAGCCGCTCAAGTGGCTGCACATCAATATCCACGAGCTGGCGATGATGATGACCATTGCGTTGCGGTTTATTCCCACGCTGATTGAAGAAACCGACCAGATTATGTCCGCGCAAAAAGCGCGCGGCGCCGATATGGAAAGCGGCGGTCTGATGCAGCGCGTACGCGCGCTGGTGCCGGTACTTATCCCATTGTTCGTGTCCGCTTTCCGTCGCGCGATCGATCTCGCGATGGCGATGGAGTGCCGCTGTTATCACGGCGGCAAAGGGCGTACCCGTATGAAGCAGTTGCATATGCAGGCGCGCGACTACATGAGCCTTGCGGTGGCGGCTTTGGTGTTGGCGGGTATCATTTTGCTCAATATCTATATACCGGCAACGATTTGACGAAAGGAGGCGGTGCAGTTGGCACGCTTGCTGCTTACGTTGCGCTATGATGGCACCGCCTTTCACGGTTGGCAGGTGCAACCCAATGCCATTAGCGTGCAAGAGACCCTGCAAGATGCGGTGGAGCGCGTGACAGGTGTGCGCGCAGGTGTTACGGGATGCAGCCGCACCGACGCGGGTGTACACGCGGATATGTTCTGCTGCACGCTGGACACCGCATGGGCGGCATCTACCGACAAATTTATTCAGGCGCTCAACGCTTGCTTGCCGCCGACGGTGGCGGTGTATGATTGCCGTGCGGTGGCGGACGGCTTTCACCCGCGTTATGATACGCAGGGCAAACGCTATGCCTACCGCATCTGGAATCATCCCGCGCGCAACCCGTTTTATGCACCGTATACCCTGCATATCAAGCATCCGCTTCCCGTGGAGAATATGCACCAAGCGGCACAGGATTTTTGCGGCACGCACGATTTCGCCGCTTTTTGCGCCGCTCACAGCTCGGTGGAGGATACGGTGCGTACGGTGCGTGATTGCAGCGTCAAACGCGAGGGCGATCTGGTGACTTTTGAGGTGGAAGCCGATGGCTTTCTCTATAATATGGTACGCATTATGGCAGGTACACTGCTGGATATGGCGGCGGGCAGGATTCCTTTTGACGCCGTCCCTGCTATTTTGGACGGCAAAGATCGTGCATTTGCGGGACAGACCGCTCCTGCGCACGCGCTTTGCCTGAAAGAGGTCTATTACAACGAACAGGAGGTGGGCACTTGGCTGACACGGAAGAAAAGCGAGTGAAAAAGCGCGCGCGCGAGCAGGAGCTGCCCGATGACGCCTCCCGCGATGAAACGAGAAATAAGCGTAAACGCAAATCCAAAAAAGCACGCCGCTGGTTGGTTCGTGTGGTGGTCGTGGTGGCTTTGGTGGCCGTTTGTTTGCTGGTGTCCCGCTATTGGGACGCTATCAGTAAAGGTGCTGTTTCGGATTGGTTGGGCGATATGTGGGGCAGCAACACGGGCGACGGATTCCCGCTGGCTGTGGAAGGTAATGCGCTGGTGTCCGTCAACACGACGAGCGACGCGCTGGCGGTGCTGTCCAACAATGCGCTGACACTGTATAATGCAAACGCGGGCGAGGAATTGCGCCATCTGCACAATTTTACCGACCCTGTACTCAAAACGGCGGGGCGGTACGCGCTGGCGGCGGAAATCGGTGCGACACGCCTGATGCTGGAAAAGCGCAGCGGCACGGTGTTGGAATTTACCGCCCCTTCGGCGATCACGACGGTGGCGCTGGCGCAAAACGGTAATTTTGCCGTTGCCACAGGCGCGGACAAAAGCCACACGTCAAAAGTGACGATGTATGATCAAAAGGGCAAAGAGGTCTACTCGTGGGTGAGCGCCCAGCTGCATATTGTGGATGTGGCGATCGATACGAGCGGCAAACGATTGGCGGTGCTGGGAATCGGCGCCAAGGACGGCGCACTTTACTCGGAACTGGTCATCCTCGACACCTCGAAGCAAACATCCGTCCGCTATGAAGCAGAGCAAACGCTGTTTTGCGCCGTTTCGTTTATGGAAAACGATATGGTGGCGGCAGTCGCCTCGGACGCGCTCTGGCTGGCAAAATGTGACGGCAGCGGCAAAACGGTGTACAGCTACACCGACCGCGAGCTGGTGAGCTTCGCCTTTGCCGAAGATATGGTGGGCTTGGTGCTCAAGCCCTACGGCAGTGCCGACGGCGGCGAATGGCTGATGTTGGACTTGGCGGGCACCGTGTTGCAGGATGTCGCCTTTGCCGACGGCTTTCGTCATCTGATGGCGACAGACGATGAGTTTTATTTGTTGACCGACAGGCAACTTTCTATGTATGATAAAAACGGCAAGGCGGCAAACGGCGTCGTCAATTCCGACAGCCGTATGGTCGTGGTGCTGAACGACAAACCGTTGGTGGTGGGACTCACCGCCATCAGTGTTTGCGAATGGGAAAAATGATGCGGCTTAAAAACCGTTGACAAACCGACAGGAGGCGTTTTTTTGTGTCATATATTTTGGATCTGGGCGTTATTTTGGTGCTGGTGCTGATGATGTTTATCGGCTACAAGCGCGGTATGTTCAAGGCACTTTCCCGCCTTTTGGGCATCGGTCTGGTGCTGCTTTTGGCTGTGACGTTGAGCGGCCCGTTGGCAGAGTGGGCGTTTGACAGCTTCGTCGCGGAGGATGTCACCGAAAGCGTGGCGGCCGATTTGAGTGATGATGACAGCGAAGAGGACGTGCGCTCGGGTATATCCTCGGTGTTGGAAGAGCTGCCCGGCCCGATGGTCAATATGATGGTGAGCAACGGTGTCGGTACGGTCGATCAGATTGCCGACAAGCTGGAAGACGAAAAAGAGGCGACGACCATGACCGCCGCCGAGGTGATGACCGAAAAGATCATTCGCCCCATCGGCGTGACGCTTTTGCGGGCACTCTTTTTCTTGATTATGATGACGATCGGCTTTATTTTGGTGATGATCGTGCTGAAATTGCTCAACTCGGTGATCACACATCTGCCCATCATCAGCGGGCTCAACAAATGGCTGGGACTGGTGTTTGGCGCTTTGGAAGGCGTAGTGCTGGTACTGGTGCTGGTCGCATTGGTGCAGACTTCGGTCGCAGCAGGTGACAGCAGTGCGATGATCACTCAGGCAGATCTGGAACATACCATTCTCACGGGCGCGATTGCCCAGATCAACCCGCTTTACGGCTTGTTTACGATCTGATCGGTGAGAAAAGAATATAAAACACAGGATGTTAGAGGTGCTTTCTTATGAAATTCCGTTTTGAATGGACGATTCCCAATCTGCTGTCTTTGGTGCGTATCGCGCTGATCCCCTTGTTTGCATGGCTGTATTTGTCCGATTATCTTTGGTGGTCGGTGGCGGTGCTGGTGCTTTCAGGTGCTACCGACTGGTTTGACGGCGTGATCGCCCGCAAATTTAACCAGATCTCCGAAGCGGGGAAATATCTGGATCCCGCGGCGGATAAACTGACACAGGTGG
>SVOU01000095.1 GCA_015066215.1 Oscillospiraceae bacterium
CAGAGGATACAGCGGCCACGGTGTAAATGCTACCGCCAGCGGAGAGGGGCGGTGCTTTTGCGTTTCGTCCCAAAAGGCAAGCAACGCCCAAAACGGCGGCTCTTCCCCCTTTGTTGCTATTGCCGTTTCTACCTTGCCGTATGCCGCCGTCAACGCTTGCACGTCCTGCACCCATTCCGACGCAACGCCCACCGCAGCGGCTGTCGGGAGTCCCTCCTGCTGCCACCGCGACAGCCGTTGCAGCCACGCGCGCAGGCGCGGTATGTCTTGGGCGGTGTCCACCGTCAAGCGCACAAACGGTTTTTCAGGTTGGGTTGGTATCGGTAGCGAACCGCACGTCTCCGCCGCCTGCAAAAAAGCGCCGCCTGAGCGGCGTCCATACAGACGATGGCACAGCACGTCCGCCTCCGGTGGCAACACCTCCTCCGAGGGTATCGGAGGTGTTGGCAACGATGTAGCGGTAACGGTACAACCGCCCTCCCACACACCGTTGGCAGACAACAAAAGCGGCCAACAAAGCCGCAACCGTGCGCCGCCTGTGGCTTTTAAGCCGTCTGCAACCTTATCTGCGGACAAACATAAAAAGCCGCTTGCATCCTCACGGCATACGCCTCGCGCGTCGCAAATATCTTTGCCGTTAAAAGCAGGAGTCAGCGCGCAGCAAAGGCGCACCTCACGCGGATAGGGACGGCGGTTACACAGGCGAAAACTGCGCCGTTCTCCCCCGTTTTCCGTAGTCACGCGCATCTCCCACTCCCAACCGTCGGCACAAACGGAAAAGACGGCGCCCGCGTCATTAAGAACACACCGCTGCTCCCCTTGCATATAACGGCGCTCTGCCTGTGCATATTGCGGCATCGCGGTGATATACAAACGCGGTTTGCCCCTCTCTTTGAGCCACACCTTCACACCGTCGGGATGCCTCAATATATCCGTCGTGTCACCGTACAGACGTCTGCCGCCCGCAAAAGCCACGCCGCAGCCCACGTCGGTCAGCACCGTCGTATAGCCCTCGCTACGCCACACGCGCAAGCGGGGCAACAGCGGCGTGAAGCGATTTTGCGCCGCCGCCAAACCTGTTTTTTGGGTTTGTATTGCCATTTGTCGCCCCCCTTTTTCGGTAGTTTTCCTTGAAAAAAACAAAAAATACAGGTGAACGCCCTGCGTTCACCTGTATTTAATCATTTTTCGTCGACAGGAGTTTCTTCTTTGGGGACTTTTTCAATCAGCTTACGGCGGATTTCAGGTCCGTCATACAAAATCCGTCCCTGCACTCTGGCAGAAAACACCTTCTTACAACGCGTACAGGTCATATCCGCGCAAAACGCGCGTCCGCGATAAAACCATTTGCGCGCTGTGCGCAACGGTTGCGCACAGTCGGGACAGTCGAATTTCCACGCATCTTTGGGAATAAGCGTGCTTTTGGGGTCAGATATAGGCGTCGGCTTAAACCGCAAGCGCGCATAAAAATCGCGATCCAGTTTGCGCAGATAGGGGGCAAACGCCTCCTTACTATACAAGCGGCAAAACACCTGTGCCGTCAACACGGCATCGTCAGGCGCGCGGTGGAGAGAAAATCCCTCCTCCTCTATCCCTAACTGCTCACAAATACTGCTCAGGCTCGGCTGATGTGCCGCGTCGATATGCAGCTTTTTCTGGCAAAACGCCTGCACGTCGGCATAGTGCGTGAAAAAGGGAAGCTGCTCATCCTTATAGAAAAAGCGGCAATCTTCCATCAGTACCAACAGATCGGTGTTACTCCACGTGACCAGCGCCGTCTCGCCGTCGCCGACAAAACGGTGCAACGCCGCCATCGCCTTGTGAAAAGACGTGCCGCTCGCCAACTCTTCGTCGGTGATATTGGTCAGGTCGGTGACAATGGACGAGAGTTTTTTGCTCACCTGTGGGCGAATGACCGCATTAAAACGCCCCTGTTCGGTCAGATCGGTGCCCAGTTTCACGGCGCCGATCTCGATGATCTCGTTGAAATAGCCGTGCGCTGCTTTTGACCACGCACCGTTCCATTCCAGATCTACGATCACAAACGTCATGTTAACCCATAGCCCCCAACACGCGGCCGCCCAAAATATGGAAATGCAAGTGGCGCACCGTTTGTCCTGCGTCCGCACCGTTGTTGGTCAGCACGCGGTAGTCGGTAAGCCCTTCCGCTTTGGCAATTTGCGGCACGGTGGCGAAAATATGCGCCACCACGGCGGCGTTATCCGCCGTCACCTCGTCCGCACCGCCGATATGCATTTTCGGGATCACCAAAATATGGGTGGGCGCCTGCGGGTTAATATCCCGAAACGCCAGAATACGGTCGTCTTCATACACCTTCGTGCTGGGGATCTCCCCCGCCACGATCTTACAAAACAAGCAATCCATTAAGGACACTCCTTTACGCCAATTTTTGTTCCACGATGCCCACCACAGCCGCAATAGCATCGTTAAGCTTCGACGCGTCTTTGGCACCCGCCATAGCCGCATCAGGCTTGCCGCCACCGTTGCCGCCGCAGAGCTGGGCAACCTCTTTGACGATCTGTCCCGCGTGCGCACCGCGTTTTTGTGCCGCAGGTGCCACAAGAGCGAGCAGACTCACCTTGCCGTCTTTTTGAGAAGCCAGCACGATAACGCCCTCTTGTTTATCTTTGAGCGTATCGCCAAACTCACGCAAACCGCCCGCGTCCAGACCGTCGACAACGGCCGCCAGCACGGGCACGCCCTTGACCTCAACGGTACGGGACAGCACGTCGCCCAAGGACTGACGCGCCATCTTGGATTTGAGCGCTTCGTTTTCGCTTTCAAGCGTCTTGACCTGCGCCGTGAGGTGAGCGATCTTATCCTCGATTTCAGGGGTTTTGGATTTGAGCAGCACCGCAATGCTGTCAAGACGCGCTTCCAGTTCTTTGTAATAGGACAGCACGCCGTCACCCGTCAGCGCCTCAATACGGCGCACGCCGGCGGCAATACCGCTTTCAGAGAGGATCTTGAACACCGCGATAGCGCCCGTGTGGGACACGTGCGTACCGCCGCAGAGCTCTTTGGAGAAGTCGCCCATCGTGACCACGCGCACGGTGTCGGCATATTTTTCGCCGAACAGTGCCATAGCACCCGTCTTTTTCGCCTCTTCCAGCGTCATCTCGGCGGTGTTGACCGCAAGATCGGCGGCGATCTGCGCATTGACCAGTGCTTCGACCTCGCGGATCTGCTCTGCAGTCATCGCCTGAAAATGGGCAAAGTCAAAACGCAGACGGTTCGGGGTGACCAACGAGCCCTTTTGCTCAACGTGAGAACCCAGCACCGTTTTGAGTGCCTTTTGCAGCAGGTGCGTGGCAGAGTGGTTTTTGCAGGTGGCGTTGCGCCCCTTGGCGCAGACGGTCAGCGTCACCGTTTCGCCCACGGCAATAGCACCCGAAGCCATCACGCCCACGTGACCGACCTTGCCGCCACGCAGTTTGATGGTCTCTTCAACAGTAAACACGCCGTTGGCGGTGGAAATTTCACCCACATCGCCTTCCTGACCGCCCATGGTGGCATAGAACGGGGTCGCGGCGGTAAACAGCGTGCCGCGCTGACCCTCCACCAACGAATCTGCCAAAGTGCTCTCCCCTGCCACAGCCACGATCTTGGAAGTGGCCGTCAGGCTGTCATAGCCGACGAAATCGGTGGTGAGGGCGGGGTCCAGCAGGTCATAAACGGTCGCGTCCGCGCCCATATAGTTAGTTTTTTGGCGTGCATCACGCGCACGGGTGCGCTGGGCATTCATCTCGGTAGCAAAGCCCTCTTCGTCCAATGCATAGCCTTTTTCTTCCAAGATCTCGCGGGTGAGATCCACGGGGAAGCCATAGGTGTCGTACAGCTTGAACACGTTGGCACCCGACAGCGTCTTTTCATTCGCCGCCAGCAGCTCCTGCTCCATATCAGCCAGCACACGCAAGCCCTGGTCAATAGTTTTGTTGAACTGCGCCTCTTCGTTACGCAGCACGGTGAGGATAAAGTCCTGCTTCTCTGCCAGTTCGGGATAGCCGTCTTTGGAGCCGGCGATCACCACGGTGCTCAGATCTGCCAGGAAGGAGCCTTCAATGCCCAACAGGCGACCGTGACGCGCGGCGCGACGGATCAAGCGGCGCAGCACGTAGCCGCGACCCTCGTTGGTGGGCATAACGCCGTCGGAAATGAGGAAGGTAGCCGAGCGGATATGGTCGGTGATCAAGCGAATGGATACATCGTCGTCTGCATCCTGTTTATACACCTTGTTGGCGATATCGCACACCTTTTGACGCAACGCGTGCAGGGTATCCACGTCGAAAATAGAGTCCACGTCCTGCACGACCACCGCCAGGCGTTCCAGACCCATACCGGTGTCGATATTTTTGTTTTCCAGCGTGGTGTAATGCCCCTCGCCGTCGTTTTCGAACTGGGTGAACACGTTGTTCCACACTTCCATATAGCGGTCACAATCGCAACCGACGGTGCATTCGGGCTTGCCGCAACCGTATTTTTCGCCGCGGTCATAATAGATCTCGGAGCAAGGACCGCAAGGACCTGCGCCGTGCTCCCAGAAGTTGTCCGCTTTGCCGAAACGGAAAATGCGGTTTTCGGCAATGCCGATCTCCTTGTTCCAGATATCGAACGCTTCATCATCGTCGGTATAGACGGAGGGGTAAAGGCGGTCGGCATCCAAACCCACCACTTGGGTCAAGAACTCCCACGACCACGAGATCGCCTCGCGTTTGAAATAGTCGCCGAAGGAGAAGTTGCCCAGCATCTCAAAAAAGGTGCCGTGGCGCGCAGTCTTGCCCACGTTTTCGATATCACCCGTACGGATGCACTTCTGGCAGGTGGTCACGCGCTTGCGCGGCGGCACCTCGGCACCCGTGAAATAGGGCTTAAGGGGAGTCATACCTGCGTTGATGAGAAGCAGGCTCTTGTCATTTTGCGGCACGAGGGAGAAGCTGTTAAGGCGCAAGTGATCCTTGCTTTCAAAGAAAGACAGATACATCTCGCGCAGTTCGTTGACGCCGTATTTTTTGTTCATTTTCGTCATCCTTTCCTAAAAAACAGAAAAAGCCCCCGTCCAATATGGGACGGAGGCTTCCGTGGTACCACCCAACTTGCACCGCCAAAGGCGATGCCGCTTTGTCGCCGTTAACGCCGACGATACGGCCCGTTCATCACGGGCGGCTCCGAGGTGGCGTTTCGCCGACGGTGCCAAGCACCCTTTCAGCCGACATCAGTCGGGGTGCTCTCTCTGGGGTCCGTTTTTGGCGAATGAGTCCTCATCCACGCCTGTTCATATCTTTATCAAGTATAGTCCGCAAACGCCCTTTTGTCAAGGGATTTTTGGCAGCTTATCAATCCAGATAGTCCTTGAGTTTCTTACTGCGGCTGGGATGACGCAGCTTGCGCAGCGCCTTTGCCTCGATCTGGCGAATACGCTCACGGGTAACGTCAAATTCCTTGCCGACCTCTTCGAGCGTACGGGGGCGACCGTCCTCCAAGCCAAAGCGCAGGCGCAACACCTTCTCCTCGCGCGGCGTCAGAGAGGCAAGCACTTCTGCCAGCTGCTCTTTGAGCAAGATGTGCGAGGCGGCATCCGCAGGGGCGGGCGCTTCGTCGTCGGGGATAAAGTCACCGAGGTGGCTATCCTCTTCCTCGCCGATGGGGGTTTCCAGCGACACGGGTTCCTGCGCCACGCGCATGATCTCGCGCACCTTGTCAACCGACATATCAAGCTCTTTGGCGATCTCCTCAGCCACAGGCTCGTGACCGTTTTTGTGCAGCAGCTGGCTGGACACTTTCTTCACCTTGTTGATGGTTTCCACCATATGCACGGGGATACGAATGGTGCGCGCCTGATCCGCAATGGCACGGGTGATTGCCTGACGGAT
>SVOU01000096.1 GCA_015066215.1 Oscillospiraceae bacterium
CGCCAAAACCATCAGCTGCTATGCCGATATTATTGCGATGCGCCATCCCAAAGAGGGCGCGGCACTGGTGGCGGCACAAAACGCCTCTATCCCCGTCATCAACGCGGGCGACGGCGGACATTGCCATCCCACGCAGACCTTGGCGGATCTGCTGACCATTTATCGTGAAAAGGGGCGCTTTAACGATCTGACGGTGGGCTTTTGCGGCGACCTGAAATTCGGTCGCACCGTCCACTCGCTGATCGCCGCGCTGTCCCGCTATACGGGCATCAAAGTGGTGCTCATCTCGCCCAAAGAGCTGGAGTTGCCCGACTATATCAAGACGGACGTGCTTGACCGCAACGGCATTCCCTATGAGCAGACCACCGATCTGGAAGCGGCAATGCCGCAACTGGATATCCTGTATATGACCCGTGTGCAGCGTGAGCGTTTCTTCAACGAGGAGGACTATCTCCGCCTCAAAGACAGTTATATTTTAGCCCCCAAGAAGCTGGAAAACGCCAAAGCAGACCTGTGTATTATGCACCCCCTGCCGCGCGTGAACGAGATCAGCGTGGCGATCGACGACGATCCGCGCGCTTGCTATTTCAAACAGGTGCTTTACGGCAAATATATGCGTATGGCGCTGATCCTGAAACTGTTGGAGGAGGCGAAGAAATGAAAATTGATGCCATCCAAAACGGTGTGGTGATCGACCATATCACCGCCGGACGCGGTATGCGCCTTTATGAACTGTTGGAACTCGAACAACTGGATTGCTCGGTGGCGATCATCAAAAACGTTTCTAGCCGCAAGCTCGGCAAAAAGGATATCATCAAAATTGACGCGGATGTGCCGATCAATCTGGATATCATCGGCTATGTTGATCCCGAAGCGACGGTCAACGTTATCCGCGGCGGTGTTTTGGTGGAAAAATCTGCCATCGCCGCCCCTGCCGTACTCAAAAATGTGATCCGTTGCAAAAATCCCCGTTGTATTACCTCGGTGGAGCAGGAACTCGACCACATTTTCAAACAATCCGAAACCGATAAGACTGTTTATCGGTGCCTATACTGTGAAACCAAAGCCAACTGAGAGAAAGGAAGATAAAACATGGCTATTTTTATCAATGAACCGTCCCATACCTTTAACGAATACTTGCTGATTCCCGGCTATTCCTCCAGCGAGTGTGTTCCTGCCAACGTGTCGCTCAAAACGCCGCTGGTCAAGTACAAAAAAGGCGAACAGCCGGCGATTATGATGAACATTCCGATGGTGTCTGCAATCATGCAGTCGGTGTCCGGTGACCGCTTGGCTGTGGCGCTGGCGACCGAGGGCGGCGTGTCCTTTATCTACGGCTCTCAGTCTGTGGAAGACGAGGCGGCAATGGTTAAACGCGCCAAGAGCTACAAGGCCGGCTTTGTAAAAAGTGATTCCAACATCCGTCCCGACGCCACGCTGGCGGACGTCGTTGCGTTGAGTGCGCGCACGGGCCACTCCACCATTGCGGTGACCGAGGACGGCACCGCTGATGGTAAACTGTTGGGCATCGTGACCGGCCGTGACTACCGCGTGAGCCGTATGTCTCCCGACGTGCAGGTGTCCACCTTTATGACTCCGTTTGAGAAGCTGGTTTGGGCGCCCGAAGGCACCACCCTCAAAGAAGCCAATGACATTATCTGGGACAACAAGCTTAACTCTCTGCCGATCGTCAGCGCAGACGGCAAGCTGTGCTATATGGTGTTCCGCAAGGACTACGATACCCACAAGCAAAACCCCAACGAGCTGCTGGACGCCTCCAAGCGCTACGTGGTGGGTGCGGGTATCAACACCCGTGACTATGCCGAGCGCGTCCCTGCGCTGGTGGAAGCGGGCGCGGACGTGCTGTGCATCGACTCTTCCGAAGGTTTCTCCGAGTGGCAGAAACTGACCATCGACTGGATCCGTGCGCATTACGGCGACACCGTCAAAGTGGGCGCGGGCAACGTGGTGGACGCCGAAGGCTTCCGCTTCCTTGCTGAGAGTGGTGCTGACTTCGTGAAGGTCGGTATTGGCGGCGGCTCCATCTGTATTACCCGTGAGACAAAGGGTATCGGTCGTGGCCAAGCTACTGCGCTGATTGAGGTCTGTGCTGAGCGTGATCGCTATTTTGAGGAGACCGGCATCTACGTGCCTGTCTGTTCTGACGGCGGTATCGTGTATGACCACCACATTACGCTGGCGTTGGCGATGGGTGCTGACTTTGTGATGCTGGGTCGCTATTTCGCTCGCTTCGACGAAAGCCCCACCAACAAAATCAGCATCGGCGGCACCTATTATAAAGAGTATTGGGGCGAAGGCTCCAACCGCGCGCGCAACTGGCAGCGCTATGACCTGGGCGGCGACAAGAAGCTCTCCTTCGAGGAAGGCGTCGACTCCTACGTGCCGTATGCGGGTAGCCTGAAGGACAACGTGGCGCTGTCGCTGAGCAAGGTCAAATCCACCATGTGCAACTGCGGTGCGCTGTCTATTGCCGAACTGCAAAAGAATGCCAAGCTCACGCTGGTGTCTGCGACCAGTATCGTTGAGGGCGGTGCGCACGACGTTATCCAGAAAGAGAAGAACACCACTCTGAAATAATTTTTCGGTTGAGAAAAATGTCGATTGTGCCTTGACAGGTCGGCGTAGCGGTGTTAAAATATGGTTGATGAAAGCAGGCTTTTGTGACTGACGGATAAGTGGAGTTTACCACGGTGAAACAAAAGCCTCCAACAACCTATATACGCCGACCGTCTGGGCACATTTGACCTTTCATAAGGTCAAGTGTACCCTTTTTTGTTTGTCAGGAGGTTTGTTATGAAAAAAGTCGGAATTGTGATGGGTAGTGACAGCGATCTGCCTATCATTCAAAAGGCTGTTGACGTTTTGAAAGGGCTGGAAATTCCCTACTGTGTGCATATTTTTTCCGCACATCGTACGCCCGAAGAGGCGCGTGAGTTTGCGGTGACAGCGCGTGAAAACGGCTTTGGCGTGATGATCGCCGCCGCAGGTATGGCGGCGCATTTGGCGGGTGCTATTGCTGCCAACACCACCCTGCCCGTGATCGGCATTCCTTGCAAATCCAGCGTCTTTGACGGTATGGATGCTTTGCTTTCGACGGTGCAGATGCCGACGGGTATTCCCGTGGCGACGGTGGCGGTCAACGGCGGTGCGAATGCGGCGTTGCTGGCGGCGCAGATCCTCGCCGTGGAAGATAAGGCTCTGGCAGAAAAGTTGGATGCCAAGCGCCGTTCGGATGCCAAGGCCGTGCTCGAAAAGGATGCCGCTGTGATGGCGCGTCTGGCGGGCGAATAATTTTCGGTTTAAATTTTTTCTTATTATAAAAAGGAGCGATCTACTATGGAAAACAAATTGGTTTACACCGGCAAAACGAAGAACGTCTATGCGCTTGACAACGGCAACTATCTTCTCAAATTTAAAGATGATTGCACCGGCAAAGACGGCGTGTTTGATCCGGGCGAGAACTCTGTTGGCCTGACCATCGACGGCGTGGGCGACGTCAACCTGCGTATGTCCATCTACTTCTTCGAGAAGGTCAATGCCGCCGGCATCAAGACCCATTACATCAGCGCAGACCTCGCCAACACGACCATGGAAGTGCTGCCTGCCAAAGCGTTTGGCAAGGGTCTTGAGGTTATCTGCCGCCACAAGGCTGTGGGTAGTTTCTATCGCCGTTACAGCGATTATATTGAGGAGGGTGCCGATCTGCCTGCGTATGTGGAAACCACCTTCAAAAACGACGAAAAGGGCGATCCGCTCGTCACCAAAGACGGTCTGGTGGATCTGGGCGTGATGACTGCCGAGCAATATGACGACATCAAAAAGATGACACAGGACATCACCCAAATCGTTGCCGATGACCTCAAAGAAAAGGGTATGGTACTGTATGACATCAAGTTTGAGTTTGGCTACGATGCCAACGGTGACGTGATGCTGATTGACGAGATTGCTTCGGGCAATATGCGCGTCTACAAGGACGGTCAGTATATCGATCCGATGACACTGTCTGAACTGTTTTTCGCCTGATTTCCGATTTAGAGAGAGGAGACCACCATGGGAGGTTTTTTCGGAATCGTTTCCCATATGGATTGTATGGAAGACGTGTTCTTTGGCGTGGACTACCACTCCCATTTGGGAACACGACGGGGCGGCTTGGCTGCGTATGATCCCGAGATTGGGTTGCAGCGCAAGATTCATAACATTGAAAACGCTCCCTTCCGCACCAAATTTGAGCATATTTTCAACGAGATGGAGGGCACGGCGGCAATCGGCTGCATCAGCGATACCGACCCGCAGCCGATGCTCATCCGCTCGCATCTTGGCACCTATGCCATTTGTATGATCGGCGCCATTAACAACGCCGATGAGTTGATCGACCAGTATTTCGGCAACACGGGTGGTCACTTTGACGCTATGACGGGCGGTCGTGTCAACACCACCGAGCTTTTGGCGGCGCTGATCGACCAAAAGAGTGATTTTGTTGAAGGTATCCGTTTCGCACAGTCGGTTATCGACGGATCCGCATCTATTTTGATACTGACCGATGACGGCAAGCTGATTGCCGCCCGTGACCGCGTGGGTCGATTGCCTGTGCTGATCGGTCGTCGTGATGATGCGATGTGTGTATCTTTTGAGTCTTTTGCCTATATGAAATTGGGCTTTGCGGACGAAAAGGAACTGGGTCCCGGTGAGGTGGTCGAGCTGACCGCTGACAGTGTGCAACAGTTGTCGCCTCCCGGCGAAGAAATGCGCATCTGCGCATTCCTATGGAGCTATTACGGTTATCCCACATCGGTATATGAGGGCTCCAACGTGGAGTGTATGCGCTATCGCAACGGTGCCATTATGGCACAAAACGACAAAACTAACGGCTCGTTGCCTGAACTCGATTATGTCGGCGGTGTGCCCGATTCGGGAACACCTCACGCCATTGGTTATGCCAATGAAAGCGGCGTGCCGTTTGCTCGCGCGTTCATCAAATATACCCCCACGTGGGCGCGTAGTTTCACGCCTACCAAGCAGAGTGACCGCAACCGTATCGCCAAGATGAAGCAGATTCCCGTACACGAGCTGATTCAAGATAAGAACCTGCTCTTTGTGGATGACTCCATCGTGCGTGGTACCCAGCTGAAGGAAACGGTCGATTTCTTGTATGAAAACGGCGCCAAGTCGGTGCATATCCGCTCTGCTTGTCCGCCGATTATGTATGCTTGCAAATACCTCAATTTTTCCCGCGCCAACACTGATATGGAGTTGGTCGCCCGCAGAACGATTGTGGAGCTTGAAGGGGAAGAGGGACTGGCACACATCGAAGAATACAGCGACGGAGGCACCGAGCGCGGCAAGAATTTGCGCAAAGCCATTTGCGAAAAAATGCATTTTGCCTCATTGGAGTTCCAGTCGCTTGAGGGCGTTGTTCGCTCAATCGGCTTGGAGCCTTGTAAACTTTGTACTTACTGCTGGAATGGAAAGGAATAAGGACTATGAACACCCAATCGAAATCTGATAGCTACGCCGCCGCAGGCGTGGACATTACCGCGGGCTATCGCGCGGTGGAATTGATGAAAACACACATCGCCAAGACCCTCACTGCGGGCGTTTGCTCCGATGTGGGCGGCTTTGGCGGCCTGTTTGAGCTGGATCTGACCGGTATGACCAAGCCTGTGCTGGTCAGCGGCACCGACGGCGTCGGCACCAAGCTCAAAATTGCGTTTCTGATGGACAAGCACGACACCGTCGGCATCGACTGTGTGGCAATGTGTGTCAACGACATCATCTGCAGCGGCGCCAAACCGCTGTTCTTCCTCGACTATATCGCTTGCGGCAAAAACGTGCCTGAGC
>SVOU01000097.1 GCA_015066215.1 Oscillospiraceae bacterium
GACCAGAATGGCATCCGCACCCATCTTGACAGCCTCCACGCTGGTTTCAATGGCGAAGGCGGTGTCGTTGGAGCCTGTGCCCGCAACCAACGGTATGCGGTGATTGTTATGCTCAGTGGCGATACGCAGGGTGTGGAGATGCTCCTCCAAGGACATGGTGGAGTTTTCGCCGGTAGTACCGCAAATGACGAGCGCATCGGTGCCTTCGGCGATCTGCCAATCGATCAGTTCGCACAGTTTCTGCTCGTTGATGCTGCCGTCAGCGTGCATCGGCGTTACAAGCGCAACGCCTGCACCGGTAAAAACGGTGTTCTTACGCATATCGATTCCTCCTGTTAATCCATATAACCTTCCGCACACAGCAGTTCGGCCAACAGAACGGCGCCGCCGGCGGCACCGCGCAGAGTGTTGTGGGAAAGGCCGACAAATTTGTAATCATACTGGCTGTCCTCACGCAGACGACCGAGGGAAATAGCCATACCGCCTTCCAGATCGCGATGCAGACGCGTCTGAGGCATATTGTCTTCTTCAAAATAGTGCAGGAACTGTTTGGGTGCGCTGGGCAGATCCAGTTCCTGTGCGCGACCCTTGAAAGATTTCCACGCATCGAGGATCTCCTCTTTGGTGGGTTTGTTTTCAAAGCGGCAGAACACAGCGGCAAAGTGACCGTCGGTGACGGGCACACGCAGGCACTGTGCGGTGAAAGCGGGGGAGGCGGCGTCAACGATCACGCCGTTTTCGATCTTACCCCAGATTTTGAGCGGCTCCTGCTCGGATTTCTCCTCCTCGCCACCGATATAGGGGATCACGTTATCCACCATCTCGGGCCAACGCTCAAAGGTCTTGCCTGCGCCGGAAATAGCTTGATAGGTGCAGACCAACACGTCCTTGACGCCCCATTTATCCAGCGGATAGAGAGCGGGAACGTAGCTCTGCAGAGAGCAGTTGGACTTGACGGCGATAAAGCCGCGCTTGGTGCCCAGACGCTCGCGCTGGAAAGGGATGACGTTCACATGATCGGCGTTGAGCTCGGGCACGATCATCGGCACGTCGGGGGTATGGCGATGGGCGCTGTTATTGGAAACGATGGGGCACTCGGCTTTGGCATAGGCCTCTTCGAGAGCCTTGATCTCCGCCTTGGGCATATTGACCGCGCAGAAAGCGAAATCCACCTTCGCCGCCGCAGCCGCCACGTCAGCGGCATCCATCACGGGCATATTTTTCACTTTTTCGGGCATCGGTGTTTTCATCGCCCAACGATTGCCCACCGCTTCTTCATAGGTCTTGCCTGCGGAGTTGGCGCTGGCGGCCATAGCGGTGATCTCAAACCACGGGTGGTCGGAGAGCAGGGTGACAAAGCGTTGACCCACCATACCGGTGCAGCCGATGATGCCGATGGAATATTTTTTCATAGGAGACACTTCCTTTTGCATAATCGTTTGAAAAATGCGGTTGCAATGTGACAGGAAACAGGATATAATAGGTGTGTTTGGCCGACAGAGCAAAGGATTTTTCGCGCTCTTGATTTTTACAAGCAATTATTATACCATTTCTCATTCCCGCTGTCAATCGTCAGACGGGAAAAACTGAGGGTATTCTACAAAGAAAAGTGAGGATTTTTCTGTGAAACGACAGGATTTTTATTATGATCTGCCCCTCGAGCGTATTGCACAGGAACCGCTCGCTTGCCGTGACCGTTCGCGCCTTTTGGTGCTTAACCGTAAGGACGGCAGCTATGAGGATAAGCATTTTACGGACATTCTTGACTATTTGCAGGCGGGCGATTGCCTGATCCTCAACGACAGCCGCGTGCTGCCTGCCCGCATTTACGGACAGCGTAAGGCTACGGGCGCGGCAGTGGAGCTGTTGTTGCTCACGCAAAAGGGTGTCGACACTTGGGAAGTGCTGGCGGGTCCCGGACGCCGCGCGAAAAAAGGCGACATCCTCACCTTTGGCGACGGGTTGCTCGAAGCGGAAGTGTTGGACATCGTTGATGAGGGCAACCGCTTGGTGAAGTTTACCTACGAGGGAAACTTCTACCATGTGTTGGAACAAATCGGCGAAATGCCGTTGCCGCCGTATATCAAGGTGAAACTGGAAGATCAAGAACGCTACCAGACGGTATATTCTCGCGAGATAGGCTCTGCTGCCGCTCCTACCGCGGGCTTGCATTTCACCCCCGAGCTGCTTGCTAAATTGCAGGAAAAGGGCGTGCGCGTGGGGTTTGTGACGCTGCACGTGGGACTTGGTACCTTCCGCCCTGTCAAAGCGGAGGAGATCACCGATCACAAAATGCACGCGGAGCATTATGAACTGCCGCCCGAAACCGCCAAACTGATCAACGAGACCAAAGCAGCGGGCGGTCGCGTGGTCGCGGTCGGCACGACCAGCTGTCGCACGCTGGAAAGCGTGGGACTGAACGCAGACGGCTTGGTTGAGGCAAAGGACGGCTGGACGGAGATATTTATTTATCCCGGTTATCAATTTCAGGTGCTTGACGGCTTGATCACCAACTTCCATCTGCCCGAAAGCACGCTTATCATGCTGGTGTCGGCTTTTGCGGGCTATGAGCAAACGATGACGGCGTACAAGCACGCTGTCGAGGCGGAATACCGCTTTTTCAGCTTTGGCGACGCGATGCTGATCATTTGACAGGAGGCAACTATGAAGATATTGACCCAAAGCGGGCGCGCGCGGCGCGGTGAATTTGTTACCCCGCACGGCACGGTGCAGACTCCCGCTTTTATGAACGTAGCGACCTGCGGTGCGATCAAAGGCGCGCTGTCGGCGTATGATCTCAAAGACATCAAATGTCAGGTGCAACTTTGCAACACCTACCATTTGCATCTGCGTCCGGGTGATGAGACGGTGTGCAAGCTTGGAGGACTTCACAAGTTCACAGGCTGGGACGGTCCCATTCTTACCGACAGCGGCGGTTTTCAGGTGTTTTCGCTGGCAAAGCTGCGCAAGATCAAAGAAGAAGGCGTGCATTTCGCCTCGCATATCGACGGACGCAAGCTGTTTATCGGTCCCGAGGAGAGTATACGCATACAGTCTAACCTCGGTTCGACCATTGCGATGGCGTTTGATGAGTGTGTGGAAAACCCTGCGGAATATGCTTATGCCAAGCAGTCCTGTGCCCGTACGACGCGCTGGCTCAAACGCTCCAAAGCAGAGATGGATAGGCTCAACAGCTTGGAGGATACGGTCAATCCCCGCCAGATGCTGTTTGGTATCAACCAAGGTTGTACCTTCGACGACCTGCGCGTGGAGCATATGAAAGAGATCTCCCAGCTTGACCTCGACGGCTTTGCTATCGGCGGCTTGGCTGTGGGTGAGCCTGCCGAGGAAATGTATCGGGTGATCGAAGCGGTCGAGCCGTTTATGCCCAAGGACAAGCCGCGCTATCTGATGGGGGTGGGTACGCCTGAAAATATTTTGGAGGGCGTTTATCGCGGCGTTGATCTTTTTGACTGCGTGATGCCCGCTCGAAATGCCCGACACGCACACGTGTTCACGTGGCAAGGACACCGCAATATGCTCAACAGCAAATATACACTGGATGAAGAGCCGCTGGATACCGCGTGCGACTGTCCCGTCTGTCAACGCTTTTCGCGCGCGTATATCCACCACCTGTTTAAAGCAGGGGAGATGCTGGCCATGCGTCTGTGCGTGATGCACAACCTGTATTTTTATAATACGCTGACCGAAAAAATCCGCGAAAGCCTCGAAAACGGCACGTTCGAGTCGTTTTATCGGCAATACACGGGACTTCTTGATAAGCGAATATAGAAAAAATGTAAAGTTTTTGTTTTTCGCTTGCAATTTACAGCTTTGCCCTGTATAATAACTATATTATTTTAGGAGGTGCCCTTTTATGTTCAAGACTTTTCTTTTGGATGCAGCGGTCACGACCGGTACGTCTGCCGGACAACAGCAGGAGCTTACCGGTTTTCAGGCCTTTTTGGCGAACTTCTCTATGCCTTTGATGCTCATTCTGGTGTTCGGTCTGATGTATTTCTTTATGATCCGTCCCCAGAACAAGAAGCGCAAGGAAGAGCAGAAAATGCGCAACAACGTTCGCGTTGGTGACGAGATCATCACCATCGGTGGTATTTGCGGTCGCATCGTAAACGTGCGTGAGGATACACTGGTGATCGAAACCAGCACCGATCGCAGCAAGATGACCATTCAGAAATGGGCTCTGCAAGAGTGCCTGACCGTGCACGATACGCCTGTGGATAACGATGACGACGATGACGATGATGAGGATTGATATGAGGGCATAACCCTTTCCCGATGCGCATATAGTGTCCTATATTGACAAAGGGGTGAGGGGATGCGTTCACGTCAACAAGAATCGTCTGCCACCTATCGCGTGCTGCGCCCGCTTTTATGGGGCGTGCTTGCCGGTGTGGTGAGTTGTCTTTTGGTGCTGCTGTTGATGGCGGCCGTGTTGGCGGCGGGAGATATTGCCCGCTCGGCTATCACACCGCTGGCGGTGGCTGCGGCTGTTTTCGCCGCTCTGGTCGGCGGTTTTCTTACGGCGCGGTTGCGCGGTGAGAAGGGCTGGCTGTTCGGCGCCGCTTGTGGCTTGATCTTATATGTACTGGTGATGCTCACCGGTCTTATTATGACGCAGCAGCTGAAAGGCGGCTATGCTTTTTTGAAGCTGGTACTGATGGTGCTGGCGGGTGCTGTCGGCGGTGTGCTCGGTGTCAACCGACGTCGCCGATAAAAACGGCATAAGCAGCCAAGGTGGGACATACAGTGACAGTGTACAACCTTTTGGGAGGTGCCTGTTCTGTGAAATGGATGCAAGTCTTATCGGAACGGCAGGGGCATAGGTTCAACGCTTTGCTCGGCCGTTCCCTTTTTTACGGCGGCTTGTTGCTGCTCGGTGTGTTCGTCGGTGTGCAGTTATATTGCCACGCCGAGGGCGCGCAGGCGGCAGCACTCAAACAGTTGTTGGCGATCGAAGCGGTGACACCCAACTGGCGGGCGGTTATGGGCGGCTTGTGGCAGACCTTGGTGCTGCCGATGCTGCTGCTTGTGATTGCTTACGTGTCGGGGATTTCGCCGTGCGGTGTACTGACGGCTTTGTTGCTTCCCGTCGCCTATGGTATGGGCGTGGGAGCCGCACAAGCGCACCTGTATGCAGACGGTGTAAGAGGCGTTGTCGTGACAGTGCTGCTGATCGTGCCGCGCGTTTGGATTATGTGGCTGGCGTTGCAACGCGCCTGTGACGAATGTATGCGTATGAGCCGCCTGATCTTGGCGCAGCTGCGCCCCGCGGGAGCGCATTGCGGCGGCTTGCAGGTGGAGTTTCGGCAGTATTGTATACGGTTTTTGGCGGCTGTGCTGCTGATTTTCGGCGCAGGGCTGTGGGATGTTTTATGGCGGATGATATTGAGCGGATGGCTCATTTGATATTTGTAGCAACGGATGTTTAATGGGAGGCTTATCAATGGCTGGTTTTTTTGGTATGTTCAACTACACCAAAGAGGGTCCCGGTGTGGACAAAAATGCACCGCAAAAGCGCGGTGCGGTGGTCTTTTTTGAGATCTTCGGTCGCAAGTTCTGGAAACTGCTGATCGCGGCACTTTTGTATTCCGTGCCGCTTCTCGCTTGCCTTGTTGTGATGATGGTCCAGCCCTTTGTGGCAAACTCCACCGGCGGCTTTCTCGGTGGATTGATCATCTGC
>SVOU01000098.1 GCA_015066215.1 Oscillospiraceae bacterium
TTGTGCGGAAGTGACGGAAAGTCGGCTGTCGCGTGTACTGGTATAATTCATGTATACTGCCTCCCATTGGGTATTCCGATTTATTTTACACTACTTTACAGCGGTTGTCAAAGGTTAACGAAAAAATCGTAGGCATTTTGATAAAAAAGTCTGTCAACTGTTTCTCTGCCAAAGCCATCGTTTATCAACTGTGTTTCCAGTGCGGACAGAGCATCTACACCGTTCCAATATGGTGGCAGATCGGTGCCGTCAAAATCACAGCCCAGCGCTACCGTTTTTTCGCCGCCGCGCGTTAAAAAATGCGCCAGATGACGCTCAAACGCCGCAAAGCTTGCTTCGCCAAGATGCGCCGCGCACAAATTGAGTCCCACCAGTCCCCCACGCTCTCGAATGCAGTCAAACTGTGCATCGGTCAAATTGCGCGGATGAGCGTTTGCCGCCATCGACAGCGAATGCGTCGCCAAAAACGGCTTGTGGCTGATGTTTGCCACGTCCCAAAAACCCGCTACATTCAAGTGGGACACATCCACCAAAATCTCCAACTCTTCCATACGGCACACAACCGATTTGCCGAAAGCAGTCAGTCCTGATGTATCGGCAGAAAAGCAACCGTTTCCCAGCTCGTTTGCACCGTTCCAGGTAAGGGTCATCAGCCGCACCTGTCTTGCTTTAAGTTCGTCTAACATCGCAAGGCTACCGCCGAGAATAGCACCGCCCTCCACGGCTTTGAACATACCGCAGCGGTGTTCTTGCACCGCGGTCAACATATCTGCCGCTGTATTTATCGTTCGCGCACAAGGCAACGCGGCATCGCGGTCAGCAATATCCAACAGCCGCCGTCCATAGTTGACGGCATCGTCACCGCGTAGCTCGTCAGGAATAAATGCAGCAAACACCTGAAAATAGGCTTCATTTTGCAGCCCGCGTGTCATATTCAAATGGTTTGGCGCATCCAAAAGCGAACAGTTCAACTGTTCGCAAATAGACAAGGTATCGCAATGCAGATCAAAAAGACGCATATCCTTTCACCTCATAGGCTCCCTGAATATGATCCCATTCCACGACCTCCATCGGACGGTTTTTGCGGGTGATGATCTCGATCACATCATAGCGCGGCTGTAAAGCGGTTGGCCTTTCCTGCAAATAGCGCAGCGAAGCCGCAACGATACGCCGCTGCTTTTCCGCAGTCACCGCCTCGCGAGGTGCGAAACGCGCATCTTCCTCACGGGATTTGACTTCAACAAAGAGAATATATGTCTTGTCGCACGCGATTATATCAATTTCGCCTTGGCGTGTGCGATAGTTGGCACCAATCACCTGATAGCCTTTTTCGCGTAAAAAACGGGCAGCAAGAACTTCGCCCGCCGCCCCTTTTGAGACGCCTGCCATTGAGACCCCTCCCTGTTTTCGGTTATTTTCCACTCTCCAGCCACTTTTTGAGAAAACTCATACGGTGAATCGGTGACGGTCCGTAAGTTTTCAGGCGCTCATAATGAAGTGCCGTGCCATATCCTTTATGCTTGGCAAAATCATATTGCGGGTACTCCTTGTCCCATTCCAAGAGCAAGCGGTCACGGCTAACTTTCGCCAGCACAGACGCAGCCGAAATCGTAGCCGACAAGGCGTCACCCTTTACAACATATTGGCAAGGCAACGTAATCTGCGGCGGTATACGGTTGCCGTCGATCAGTACCAAAGAGGGTGTCAATTCTTTCGTCACCTGCTCCACAGCGCGACTCATTGCCAAATATGTCGCGTTGAGAATGTTGACCGCTTCAATTTCTTCAACCGAAGCGGATGCCACTGCCCACGCAAGCGAACGGTTGCAGATCTCAACAAACAACGCTTCGCGCTTCTTTTCGGTAAGCTTTTTCGAATCGTTAAGTCCCTCAATCGGATCATCAGGATTTAGCACCACCGCCGCGGCAAAAACAGGACCGGCCAAGGGCCCGCGTCCCGCTTCGTCAACGCCGCAAAGTACCGTAGCACCCTGTGCGCGCCAAAGCGCGTCATATTCGTGGTTGGTCATACCGTTCCCTCCGGTTGTTCCAAGGTAATGCGACCGATTTTTCCGCCGCGGAACTCATCGAGCAGCATAATCGCCGCGCGCTCGGTGTTGACTTCGCCACCGGACACCAGCATACCGCGCTTTTTCCCGATCAGTTGCAACAACTCCCAACTGTCGTCGGTTGCGGGTGTTTCGTCGAGCTTATAGCGTGCCGCCAACAGCGGGTAATAATCACGCTGCAAGATGTTGAGCAGTCCACACGCGAGCTCCTCGATATCCAAAATCTGATCGCGAATGGCACCTGTATACGCCAAGTGCCGTGCGACCGTTTGATCTTCAAATTTGGGCCACAAAATACCGGGGGTGTCCATCAACAGCGTGCCGTCTTTGAGCGTAAACCAACGGTTTTCACGCGTCACACCGGGACGGTCTTCGGTTTTGGCCTTGCTTCCGGCAGACATATGGTTAATAAACGAGGATTTGCCCGTATTGGGCACGCCTGCGACCATAGCGCGGATAGGGCGATGTACGCCCTTTTCTTCCCAGACGGCAATTTTATCTGCCAAGACCTGACGCAACGCAGCAGAAAAACCCGCAACGCCGCGCCCGCTCTTGCAATCTACCGCCAACGCGGTGATACCTTTTTGGCGATAGGTCGCAATCCAACGCGCCGTTGTCGCATCATCTGCAATATCACATTTATTAAGCACCACAACACACGGCTTATTACCGACGATGCTTTTCAGGTCGGGGTTTCGGCTGGACAACGGCACACGCGCGTCTACCACTTCCACCACAACGTCTACCAGCTTAAGGCTTTCTTGCATTTTGCGGCGCGTGCGTGTCATATGACCGGGAAACCACTGTATCACTTTCCCGTTTTCTTGCATCTCCACAAAAGCACCCCCATCAAGCCACAGAGCCGAATTTATCTATCGGCCAAATGCGGCAAACGATCTTTCCCATAATATCTTTCATGTCAACAAACCCGACGGCAATTGCGCGGCTGTCATGTGAATTTTCGCGATTGTCGCCCAAAACGACGAAGCAATTTTCAGGAACGACTGCCTCGGTCTCAAAAATGCCTGCGTCGGTTATGGTTGCACTATCCAGATAAGGCTCATCGAGCACCGCTCCGTTGAGAACCACGACGCCGTCGCGAATGACGATCGTATCCCCTGCGCAAGCAATAACACGCTTGATCAAAGGCTCTTTTTCATCGCGAGAAACCACCACAATATCACCGTGCTGCGGCGCGCTGTAACCGCAGGTGAGCAAAAGACGCTCCTGATCCATCAAGGTTGGAAGCATCGAATCGCCGTCGACGCTGACAACACGGAATAAGAAGCAAAAAACAACAGCCAAAAACACCAACGCCGTCACCATTGTACCGACAATTTCATAAGCAAAGGCGCATCTTTTTTCGACTTCTTGATTCTTAACAGTCGCGGTATGTTCTTCCATCAGATCACCTCAATAAATAAAACCCGTGTTGGGGTACAGGCGAAAAATCGCCTTTCCCACCACATCGCGCACGTCGACACACCCCAGAGCATCATCACGGCTGTCAAGAGACAGATTGCGGTGATCACCCATAACAAAAATGCAACCCTCCGGCACAGTGACAGGCTCTGTCATATCCTCAACTGTGTTCGGATAGTGGACATACTCCTCCACTTGTAACTCGTCATTGACAAACAATTCGTTGGTTTGCGGATCAATGTACACCGTGTCGCCCGCAACGCCGATCACACGTTTGACGATCGGCTCCTCGACATAGCGGCGCACGATCACGATATCGCCGCGCTGCGGCTCATCATAAAACACTGAGGAAATGAGCAGACGATCACCGTCAAACAAGGTATCCATCATCGAATCACCGATAACGGTGACCTGTCGAAACACAAAGGTCAGCACAAAGGATATGATCACCAACACAACAGCAACACCCGACAACAATTCATAATACATCGCGGTATGGCGCCGAACAAAACCGCCAATTTTGCGGAACGTTGCAGCGCATTTTTGAACAAACGCGTTCTGTTGCATCAGTCATCACCTCCGTGTTTCAGTATAGCACAGTTTTGTTAAAAAATAAAGCAAAAAAGGGACGAAAACCGTCCCTTTTTCTCGCTTTTTGCGGAAACAGCGATTACAACTGTTCCTTAACTTTGGCCGCTTTACCCACGCGATCACGCAGATAATACAGCTTGCTGCGACGCACCTTACCGCGACGAACAACCGTCACAGCAGCCACGTTGGGGGAATGCAGCGGGAAAACACGCTCCACACCCACGCCGTAGGACACACGACGAACGGTAAAGGTTTCAGCAACACCGCTGCCGCGCTTGGCGATAACAGTACCCTCGAAAGCCTGGATACGCTCACGCTCACCCTCACGGATCTTCACGTCCACACGGACGGTGTCACCGATGGAGAAAGCAGGCGCGCTCTCTTTCAGACTGTCAGCCGCAATCAATTTCAAAGCATCCATGGTTTTTCCTCCTTGTTTTCAGGCGTTCTTGCTCGCATTGGCAGAGGACCGCCCGCTTTAATGTCTTGCTTTCGCTTGGCATTAACCCCCAGTCGCCAAAGGCAACCGGACACCAGATACCGATATATGTTATCACAGTTGTCAAAAAAATGCAAGTCTTTTTTATAAATTTTTCTAACTTTTTTCATTATGCATTTTCCGCCGCTTTTCTCTTGAAACCTACAAGCGAAAGTGATATACTAATTTTGCAAATAAACACGCACAGAAAGGCGTTTTGGATATGAATGACAACGTTTTGCAATCCGTTAAGCGCATCCACTTTGTCGGTATCGGCGGTTCGGGTATGAGCCCTCTGGCAGAAATTCTGCACGCACAGGGCTACACCATCACCGGATCAGACAACAACGAATCAGATAACGTCAACCGTATGCGTGCGCGCGGCATCACCGTTTATATGGGGCACAGTGCCGAGAATCTCGGCGAGGCTCAGCTGGTGGTCTACACTGCTGCCGTGCAGAAAGATAATCCCGAATTGGTTGCCGCCGAAGAGCGTCAGATCCCGCTGATTGAGCGTGCCAAGCTGCTGGGACAAATCAGCCGCCGTTACAGCAACACCGTTGCTGTCGCAGGCACACACGGAAAAACCACCACCTCCAGCATGCTGTCTCAAATCCTACTGGAAGCTGACAAAGATCCGTCCGTGTTCATCGGCGGGCGTCTCCCCCTCATCAACGCCAACGGACGCGCGGGCAAAACCGACACGCTTGTGTGCGAGGCCTGCGAGTTTCAGGATCACTACCTCGAAATGCGTCCTGCTATTTCCATCATTCTTAACGTAGATGCCGATCATCTGGATTATTTCGGCAACCTTGAAAACGTCATCAAATCCTTCCACAACTTCGCGGAATTGACCACAAACGCCGTGATTATCAACGCGGACGATGCAAACACCTGCAAGGCCGTTGAAAACTTGAGCGGCAATCAAAGAATTATCCGCTGCGGTTTGAGTGACGATTGTGAGTGGCAAGCGCGCAACATTCACTTTGAACGCGGTTCTTACGGAGTTTATGACCTGTATCATAACGGTGCGTTTTTGACTACTGTTAATCTGGGTGTCCCCGGTGAACACAACGTGCGCAACTCGCTCACGGCAGCTGCTGCTGCAACACTCTGCGGTGTATCCCCCGCCGAA